>DASTKE010000298.1:0-6375 GCA_035716105.1 Ktedonobacteraceae bacterium
CGAAGAGAACGGCCAGTATGTCCCTGCCGACCACAGCCTCTGCTACAGCAGTACTGGTCTGGACGAGCAGGCCGAGGTCATCGATGCGATTCTGGCCGCGCTGGAGGCGGAGGGTATTTCCATCGAGCTTTTCCACAACGAACTTGGCCCATCCCAGCAAGAACTCTCTATTCATCACGCCGATGTGCTGCGCGCCGCCGACAATGTCGTGCTCGTGCGCGATACGATCAGAGGCGTCGCAGCAACGTTCGATCTGCTGGCAAGCTTTGCACCCAAGCCGTTCCTCGATCAGGCTGGAAGCGGGGCGCACATCCACTTCAGTTTGTGGGGAACGGAGAACAGCGAATTCCCCGGTAAGAACCTGCTCTATGATGCCTCGCAGCGCGGTGGACTGAGCCAGACCGGACAATACTTCATCGGCGGCATCTTGAAACACATTCGCGGCCTGCTTGCCCTGACCTGTGGCAGCCCCAACTCGTACCAGCGTTTGCTGCCGCACTTCTGGAGTTCCGCCTACGGAGCCTACGGCTTCGATAACCGTGAGGGCGCGATTCGTATTCCCTCAACCTTCTGGGGACGCGAGGCCGATTCGATGAACCTTGAGCTGAAATGTGCCGATCATAGCGGCAATCCCTACCTGGCGATGGGTGCGCTGCTGGCCGCCGGTCTGGATGGCATCAAACATCAGATCAATCCGGGTGAGCCAGCCGAGATTGATCCGGGCAACTACAGCGACGAGGAGCGCGAGAATCGTGGGATTCGCCGCCTGCCCCTGACGCTGGACGAGGCGCTGGACGAATTGGAACATGACCAGGTGCTGCTCGATGCGCTTGGGCCGCTACTGGCTCGCTCGTACATCGCGGTGAAGCGCAGTGAGTCAGAGTTCTTCAAGGACAAGACGCCAGAAGAGGAAGTGCGCCAGCATTTCTATAAGTATTAGAAGAGAAAAGACAGCACATTCCGACATCTTCTACAGTCTGGCTGTACGAGATGCTGGAGTGTGCTGTCTTTTCTTTTTTTGTCAGTTTCGCGCAGGTTATGGCCTCTGCGTGCGAGGATTGGGCCGTGCTCCTGGCGTTCCCGTATCGGTATTGATGTCGGTGGTGGGCATTGTTCCCGTTGACGGGGGAGTGGTTGTCGTTGTACCAGTACTCGTTCCCGTGCTGGTGCCTGTTCCCGTCCTCGGCGTTGATTGCGTGCTCTGGCCGGAACTAGAAGTCGCCTGGGACACTGCCTGTTTCGCGGTCGAGGCAACATCTTTGCTGGTGCTCTTCACGTTTTCAGTAGCTTGCTGCGCGATATTTCCCAGCTGGCTGCCCGCGCTCTGCACCGTTGAACCCGCCTGCTGCGCAAGACCCTTCAAATTATCCGCCGTCCGCGAGACCCGATTGGTAATATCCTGTGTGTACTGGTTGATCTGCGAATTTTCCGGCAGGTTGGAGCGCAGTTCCTGGAAGCGCTCGGCCAGCAAATTGCGCATCTGTTCACCCTTCATCGGAGCCACAAGCAACCCGACACCAACACCAACAAGGACACCCTTCACAAAGCTATTCATCCTACTTATCCTTTCCTCTTTGTCGTACACACACTACACACACTCTATTTCAGTCGTGTATGTTCTGTCTCCAAACTCTGGTCATGAGTAATTTCCACTCTTATCGAGGGCAATTCAGATATGTACACGTATACTTGAGGCGATGAGTTTCACCACCGCTTTTTTCGTTCCAGGCAAGGTCAGTACAGGATTTTCTCACAGCGCGATCAGCATCTCTATATAGCGAGCGAAGGAGGCGTAGGGGCCAACGAAGGGAATATCATGGGCCAGTTCATGCAGTCGCTCGCGTGTAAAGCCTTGTTGCGCCAAACTTGCTAGCCATTGCCGCGCCCTCTGTACACGCGCCTGCTCATCTTCGGTTGGTGCATGGTTGGCCTGACCACGCCCGTAGTTATAGCGACGCAGCAGATCAGGATCGCGCATATAAGCATGGAGTAGGGGGATTATCACCTGCTGCACAGCATACCCATCAATACGTGACCGCAGGTAGCTCACTAGCAACGCTTCATCCGCCGACACTGCCGTTGTCATCTGATTTAGGAGTCGGGTACGACGCTCCAGGGTTAAACGCACGGGATGCAGCAGTTGCCCATGCTCGCCCAGGCGCACCTCTGGCAAGCGTCCCCGCACTGTCGCGCCATAGCCCAGGCGACCAACCCAGCCTTCCAGCGATGGTGCCTGGGCAGTATCACGTTCCCACTGCCGGGCCACTTCGCGGGTGACGGGCCAGCGCAGCCAGACCTGCGGAGGCGCGACCTGCGGATCAAGAAACAGCACCTCGTGCGCCATAGCAAGAATGGCCTCGATAAACGCCTCCTGCTTCTCGCGCCGGTTCGTGCCAATAATCCAGATATCCAGGATATGAGCCTCGCGATAGGCCGAGTGGCGATGCTTCCACTCCTCCACATCCAATGGCGCGCACTGGAACTCTAGCGCCCAGCGTCGCCCGTCGGCATGGACGAGGTAGATATCGGCGATGCGATTTGGCTCCGGCAAGCGCTCCTCCAGCGTGACTCTTCCCTCCGGAAACTGCTCGCGCAGCCAGTTGGCGATCACCACCTTCCCGCGAGCATGGCGCACCGACTCCGCCTCGGTACTCCACGCGCACTCACCTTTCTGATGGGCAAAGTGCAACTGCGTGCGCTTCTCCGGCCCACCACGCACATGCACACTCCCGCGACAATTTGGGCAATACAGCATTCGCTCTCGCGACCACTGCTGCAACTGCTCCAGCGGCGTCTCCTCAGCCACCACCGACTGACCCTCCGGCCCATACGCGACTAGCATGATCTCACCTCGCATATAGATGAACATGTGTACAAAGTATAGTCTATACACAAGTGCATTGCCAGCACCTGTATTGTATTGGGTGTAGTTCAAAGATTATTTGTTCGCTCGCGGGATCAGTAACAGCATCAGGACGGGTGCCAGTCCTAAAAAGCCGAGGCCGACCAGCAGGCCAAAACGTCCGGCGATCAGACCTACAATGCCGGGCAGCAGCATGTCAAAGGGCGCGCCGAGGCTGACAACTGCACGCACGGTGCCAGAACGCCCCGGCAGGCGTGCGTAAGCCTGCCCCTTCGCGATGGGATACCAGCCAGCCGCGCTCAGGCTGATGATGAACAGCGCGCTAGCAGCAAAGACGGTGGAGCGCGTAGCCAGGAAAGCGATCACACCGACCAGTGTGAGCAATGCCAGCCAGCGCAAGAGCCGGTGAGGCGCGATATGCATTCGGCTGACAACGTGGTCAAGAGCGAAGAGGCCGAGCATAGCTCCCACCATCTGGATGGCAACGATGAGCGCTACTGCCTCCTGGCTCGTGTGCAACACATCGCGCAGGTAGAGCGCTTCGAAGCCAAGAAAAACCTCGTCGACCATTGTGGGGATGATCGAGAGCACGGCCCAACGCAGCAGCACAGGGTCGCGCAGGGCATCACGTAAGCCTGCCCAGACAGTGACGTTCTGCTCGGTAGCATCCTTGCTCTTCTCTCCCTTCATACTGGCGGGTTGAGGGAAGCGTTGGAAGCAGAGGAAGATTGCCACGATCAGCCAGAGCGCGGCTCCAAACCAGCACAACGCTGTCCAGCCGAAGTGTATAGCGACAAGAGCGGCTACGGCCAGTGGGGAAAGGAAATCGCCGACGCTGCTCAACAGCGTCCAGCGCGTCATGGAGCGCGTCTCCTCCTGTGGCGCGGAGTCGATGAGCGCGGCCTGCGCGAGACCAGCCGCGGCACCGGCGGGATTAGAAAGCATAAACGCCAGCAGCAGCAACACGTACTGTGTCAGGTTGCCGGTGAGTGCGGAACTGAGCGCCAGCAGGAATGCCCCGCCGATAATCCACCAGCGTTTGGAGTCGCGATCACTGAGCAGGCTGATGATTGGCTCAAGCAGCATGGCTGCCAGCGCGCCAACGGTGAAAAGCAGGCCCACCTGCTGGTAGCTGAGGCCAAATCGATCGCGCAGCAACGGCAGCCCGATCACAGGAAAACCCGCCGTCAATTCATCCAGCAACGCGACGCTCAACAGCGCCAGCCGCAGAACCGATAGGGAGTGCGCACGAGGGCGAGAAACAGTGGAACGAATACGAAAAGCCATGAGAAACCATCCTCTCTGAAATCGTGGGTAGCATGTAGTGCTTCGATACACAATGCTCAATGCAGATTTCAGAGCAGGCGGCGCACGAGGATAGAAACTGGCACCTGAAGTTGCCAGCCACGATAGGAGGGATTCACCAGAGCAGGTGAAGCCTACATATTGAGGATGAAGAAGTTAACAGGGACTGCGCTCGGACATGAATGATGCTCCTCAAGATTTGTTGTTTATTAAAGAGTATACGTCAGACATGCTGAAAAGTGGAAGGCGAATTCGTCTTCCACTTTTCAGCATGTCTTCCTATCACATCAAGGTACTGTCACTGGCCGCTGCGACTGTGTGGGAGTTAGCTGATCCTGCTTCTTCTCGCGTCCGGGCAGCAGAAGCAAGAAGATGAACAGGCCGTAGAACGGGATGAGGCCGATCAGCCAGCCTGACCAGAGCGGCATAGCGGGTGGAGCAGTCGCGGTGATTGGCACACGGACAATGCCGTCGCCGGAGGGGCCGTGTACCAGGACGCGGAGAAACCACTGGCCCTGAACGGTGATCTCGGCATCACCACGCACACCATTTACCACACTGGCATCGGGGCCGATGCTGGCACGAACGGGAGTGGCAGACATGCCCTGATCTGGAACAGAGGCCACATCGTATGCCAGCGAGCCGTGGATGGATGATGCCGGGGCGATGGCAAAGGGCAGGGCAAAACCCGCGTTGGCCGGGTCGCGGTACAGGCTAACCGTGAGCGGGTAGGGGCCAGCGTTCACATGGACAACACGCACGGGAGTGCTGCCCGGCACTGTTGCCTGCACCGACAGGACGATCTCTATCACCAGCACAACAAGGGCCAGTACCCCTGTGACCAGCAGAATCTTTTGTAATATCTGGCGCATACCTCGCTACCTCCCTTCCAATTGTTGCAGCGAGCGAGCAGTACGCAACCCAAACCACGTGCCAAGCGTCGTACCGAAGAAGCCCAGCAGCATGGAGATGGGAAAGCCGATAACGCCCGTGTAAAAGGCCAGTTCCAGCAACAAGGTCGGGTCCAGGACGACTACTGGCAGGCAGCCGATCAGGGAGACCAGCGCAAACACGAGCAAGCGTTTTCTTCCTGACCAGCCTTTCTTTTCAGCGCGCCTGGCAAAGAGGTCTATCAGAATTGCCACGATAATGGGTGTCAGGGACCAGAAGCGCGTAGCCACAATGGACAGGTTGGCAAACTGGCCCAGTTCTCGACGATAGGTGAGCTGCTCAATGACGACCAGTTTGCTTGTGGCGGGCGGCACGAAGACCTGGAAAAGCGCTCCGAAGAAGAGGTAGCCTAGAGCAACAGCGGTTGCCGCCCAGCGCCAGGGAATAGCCTGTGCCGCTATGACAAACACCCAGGAGACGAGCAGCCCCGAAAACACCGGGAAGAGATTGAGCGTCACGCTGCCAAATTGGATGAAGCCAGGGTTGTCGGTGGCATCGGCCAGCAGAAAAGAGAAAATGCCCATAATCGTGGCAAGGGCGACGACAGCCCCCAGGTAAGCCAGCCAGATGCTCCTGCGGTCGTTTGTCCGACTGCCGAGTTGAGCGGCGGAGACAAACATGTAGGTAGCACCGAGCGGGGCAAGCGCTCCTCCCGTCAGAATCATCACGTGGAACGGGGCCCAGATGCTCACGTCGATGCCGTAGAGCGCGTGCCAGTAACTATCCAGGGGAAAAGCGATGGCGGCGGTCAGCGCTCCGAAACCGGCAATATAGGCTCCCAGAGGGCCATAGAAGAGGTCGGCAAAGCGCGTATTCTGCGCCGTCAATTGTTGCTGGCGGCGCGTCCAGAGCGTCTCAGCAAAAACGACGATCATCGCTGTGAGACCAGCGAGTGCAATACCGGAGAGCATCATCAAGTGCGGAGGAATCAGCGTGCGGTCACGCCCGACAAAGGTGTGCCATTGGATATCCCAGCTTACGCCAAGCATGGAGACGATAGAACCGAGCAGAATAACCAGTCCCGTGACAAGACGGAACGCCTGTATAAAGTGCAGCGAACGCGCTTGCGTCAACTGTCCAGCTTGTAATTCAGCAGGAGTGAGCACTCGTGCCATACATAATCTCCCTTTTTGAGATGGATTCTATAACTTCTAAAGGTTGTTTGCAGGTTGTTCTGGGTGCCGTTAGTATGTACGTTAACAGATGAAATGAGTTACAGAAATTCTGCTGAGATACCCAACAATATGCTACAATGA
>DASTKE010000299.1:0-4378 GCA_035716105.1 Ktedonobacteraceae bacterium
ACACTGGCAACCGAGGCCGATATTGATGATATCATCGATTACCTCAATACCTCGAATATCTTCCCGGCCATCGGTGGCCTGTACTATTCCGGCTTCACTGCCTGGGCCATCACGCCTGAATTTCTCGAAGCAAAGGTTGCCGCGCAGGAGGTCTATATCCTGCGCCGCTGGCACCGGCTGGATGGGCTGGCAATCATCGAAAAGCGTGAGGGACGCATGGGAAAACAGCTTTTCATCGGCTATATCGATGGCACCACTGAGTCCATCAGCCTGATCGCCTACGCCATGCGCGACAAACTGACCGAATGGGAGCTGGACTCCGCGCGTATCAACGCCCCCGACCTCATCATGGTGCGCGACGCCCTCACAGGAGCCGAATACGAGTGGGACGGCAGCGTTTTCTATACCTACGAACGCACTCTTGCATAAGCTGCCGACAGCTTGTAAAGCACGTGAAAGGCGCGGCTTGTGGCCGCGCCTTTCACGTGCTTTACAAGCCTTCCCTATTCTGTGGGATTGAGGAGAGCGTCCACGTTGTGGAAGGCGTGGTAGCGCAGCAGCCAGCAACCGTAGTTCATGCCGCCGCCGACAGCGGGCAGCGCCAGCCATTGCCCATCGTGGAGCCGGCCCTGGCGCAGCAGTTCACTGAGCGCCGTGGCGATGCTGGCGTTGGAGAGATTGCCGTAGTAGCGAAAATTATCGACCAGTTTGTCCATCGTCGATGCGGGCCAGCCGTAGTCATTGATGAGTAGCTCACCCAGGCGGCGCGTGATGCGCGAATTGGCCTGATGCGGCACAATATGGGAGAGTTCATCATACGGCAACTGCGCGTGGCGGCAGAGCGCATCGACCGACTCCGCCATCGCTCGCGGAGCCTCGCGGAACACCTCTTTGCCGTTCATTTTGGTATAACCCACCAGGTATTGCGAGAGCACCTGGTTGAGTTCCTTTCCCCGGCCCTCTTTGTAGAGCTGCTGAATCTTCATATCCACCTCCGCCATCTCAATCGAGTCTTTGCGCAGAGGGGTCTGATAGAAAAGGGAAGGCCCCTGGTTGGCATCGGAACCGTTAATGACGTAGGTATCTTCGTCGCTGCGTTCCAGCAGGTAGGCGGAGGCTCCCTCACCGAAGAGGGAACTGGTTTTCCAGTCTAGCACGTGCATGATGTTGGGCAGCAGACCTTCGGCAGTGACCAGCAAGACAAGATTGGCGGTGCTGGCGCTCAGCACCTCGGCGCAGGTCTGGAACGCCTCGGTCTGGCAGGCGCAGGCACCCTTCAGCATGGTGGCGCGAATGGGAGGCAGGCCCAGGCGCATCTGCACCTGTCCGGCAACAGTGGGAAAGGCATCGTTATCAGAAGACGAGGCTCCAATGATCGTGTCAATTTCGGACACGTCGCGCCCCGCGCTGGCCAGCGCCCGTTTGGCCGCGATGACCGCCATATCCACCAGCGACTCGTCCTTCGATGCCAGTGGATCTTCGATCAGGCCGGGCGCGTCATCGCCAGCCATCCGGCGACAAAGTTCCAGTGTACTGGCGCGCACATGGCGCGTACTCAGTCCGGTGACGCGCTCTAAATCATCGGCGGTGCGCGGGCTGCCGAGCTTGGTAGAGATATAGGCGAAAAAATCGTTGGTGATGATACCGGAGGGGGCGTATGTCCCCAGACCAATCAGGCGCACCTTCGCTTTCGTGTACACCTGCGGCACTATATACGTGTAGTTCGGCCACTGTCCTGCCTGCGCCTCTGTCATGCAATGAACCTCCATGCTGGAAAAAAGATACGTGAGATGAGTACATTTACCCACCAGTATATCACAAGCCTTGACCATCATGATACGATATTCATAGACAGAAGGGGTATTTAGAATTGGCGCAATTCGATACCGGGCCGATGGAGGACAAGCGTGGACACTGCATTAGCCGTAAACGCAAACGCGCATTCGACCGCGCAACTGCGACAGGTTCACACGATCACCGACCGCTTCTCTATGGCAAATACTTATGTACTCAATGACGAACGTATGGTGATTGTCGATCCCGGCTCTGAACTCAACACCCGCCTGACCATCGAATACATCCAGCGTTTCCTCCATCGCTCGCTTGCTGAGGTCGATCTGATCATCCTGACACACTTGCACCCGGACCATACAGCCGGCATTGATGCCCTGCGCCGCTCCATCAAAGCACCCGTCGCAGCCTCTGTGGTGGCGCGACAGATGGCCGAGGCGGAGACGCAGGGCAACAGGCTACTCCCCGGCATCACGCACCGGGCCGGTTCGGTTCTGCCCGGCGCGTTCCACCACCTGGATATCCTGCCGCCAGCCTATACCAGCCAGGTGAAGCTGGTCAATATCTGGCTCAACGATGTCGAGGGACTGCCCGGTCATCCCAACTGGCGCGTCATCGCCAGCCCCGGCCACACGCCAGAAAGCCTCTGCCTCTACAACCCCTTCACCTACGAACTGCTCTGCGGCGACACAGTCATCTCGCTTGAGGGTGGCGCGCCTCTTGTACGCGGCAGCACCAACCGCCGCCAGTTGGAAATCACGCTGCAAACCCTGCGCAGTCTTCCCATCCACTACCTCTATCCCGGCCACGGTCGCCCCATCATCTCTAAATTTCCGTTAGACACGCTGGAAATAGAGCGATAATTGAGAGGAGTCTTTGTTGGAACAACCGCCATTTGATATGAAAACCCGCATTCCGGTTCCCCCTGAGAGAAATATCACCTGGAAACCACCTCATGATATGAAGCAGCCACTCTCATCTTTTCAAGAAAACTTTATTCTCTCCGCATACCCTGCTGGAACACGCATCCTGTCAGCACGATTTCACCGTTCTGTCCGCTTGCCCTGTCCTATCTGGGTACATATTGCCCTTCCAGATGGCGAAGAACGGGTGCTGATTCTGCGAATGGACTACTTCATACATGGTGTCGAACGTGAGGCCACTGTTCTCCCTATCCTCGCCAAATATGGCCTTTCTGTTCCAACCGTGCTTGCGGGGCCAGTTATTGACCCAATGCAACCAGATGCGGGCGCGATGATGCTTTTGAGCGTGTTGCCTGGTCAAGATTTGCTTAGCTGGTCCTGGAATGCTTCTCCTGAAGATATTGAGCGTGCGCTGCGTCTCGTACTGGGAGGCATAGAACAGCTTCATATGCTTACACAACCACTTAAGCAGGAAGCCATTGCTGAGCAATGGCCACACAAAACACTGCACATGGAGTTGCAAACAGTAATCGCAGATGGTGGACTGTGGTTGAACGAGCCTATTTTTATTCAAGCGATACAGCGACTCTTGCCTGTCGTTTCATCTATCCAAACACCGCTCACCTTTTCCAGCGGAGACTACAATCAAGGAAACTTCCTTTTTGAAGGAGATAGGCTGACAGGATTCATTGATTTTACGGGAGCATGTTTTGAAGATCCTCATGTGGGCATGGCTATGTACTGGATCTATAGCTGGTATCCACTGGATCGGGCAGGAATTGTTGAACGCTACCTCGAGCAACATCATCTTTCGTTTACCGATTTTGCTCCACGCTTAGCGGTGCGCTGTCTTAAAACGCTGCAACAACAGATCGCAGTGATCGGAGGAGAAAACATTCGGGACGAAGATGATTTTGAGAGCCACGCGGACTATCGAAATCGCGTTCTAGGTTTTCTTCAGCAGGCGATGGAGGCACTGTCCTGAGGTTCTCCCTCCCTCCCTTGAGGGGAAACAGGATGGAGCCTCCATCCTTCGTAGGGGCGACCACCAGGGTCGCCCCTACAACTTCCTCCTCAAGGACGGAGGCACTCTCTTTCTCACAAACCTGCTTGTTTACATACTGTCCCTTAGCTCAATCATTACCCCTTCATGAGGACGCAAGCGCACATCACCAGGCTCGACAGCCTCATTGCGATCAAGGTAAGTGGAGAGCAGGATGTGTTCGCTATCAGCACCAGGCAATGATACGCGCCGCTCGTTGCTAGAGAAGTTGAGGGCGATGAGGCAACTCTGCTGCTCGTACTGGCGCTGGTAGACGAAGCAATCAGGGGACATACTTTCAAGAGACGTGTAGCTGCCCAGAGATAGCGCGGGTGTGGCGCGGCGCAATTGCAGGAGAGCATGAGTCAGGGAGAGCAGCGAGTGCGTATCGCTGCGCTGTACGGCAACGTTTACCTGCGGGTAGTCGGCGGCGACGGGCAGCCAGGGTTGAACATCCGGCGGGCAGAAACCGGCGTTGGGGCTGGCATCCCACTGCATGGGTGAGCGTTCAGGATCGCGGCCCAGCCCGAAGCCGGGTATATTGATCTCCCAGGGATCCCTGACCAGTTCCGGCGGCACGGGGATATCGTGCATCCCTATCTCGTCTCCATAATAGATGGTC
>DASTKE010000300.1:0-2137 GCA_035716105.1 Ktedonobacteraceae bacterium
CCAGTCGATGCCCATGAGGAAATGCAATGGCACGGCAATAATAAGCAGCGAGAGCAGCACTCCCGGTCCGGCCAGCAAGAAGACCGCCCGCCAGTGGGCGCGCAGATAGGCCGTCTCCATCTCCCACGCGCCTTGAAAGAGCAGGGCGGGCAGAAAGACGAACAGCACCAGGTCGGGAGTCAGCCGCGCCCCCGGCAGCAGGCCAAAGATGCCAATGAACAGGCCAACGACGACAAGGCCCAGTGTGTACGGCACAGCCAGCCTCCGCGCCACCAGAATCACCACCAGCGCAATCAACAACAGCAGCACCAGCAGGCGCACCACCTCGTTGATATCAATCGTCACTGTCCTGCTCACATTTCCTATATCCATACGCGATGCTTCCTCTCCGAAAAAACGGTACTTGTATGATACGCTATAGCAGCGCAATGTTGTAGGGGCGACCTTCATGGTCGCCCGGTGCCAGGAGCGCAGCAACTGGCACGGGAACCATGAAGGTCGCCCTTACAGGTGTCCGTCAATGGTTTGCAGGCGTGATGGGAGTCAAAGCCACCCACCTAACCGTCGCCAGGAAAAATCCGAAGCCACCCGCGAGGGGCCACCCATCCACTCGCACCCCACTCCTGGCTCTACAATCTCC
Source organism: Ktedonobacteraceae bacterium (assembly GCA_035716105.1). GTDB lineage: Bacteria > Chloroflexota > Ktedonobacteria > Ktedonobacterales > Ktedonobacteraceae > CADDYT01. Next base: position 641 of record DASTKE010000300.1, read on the forward strand.
CGACAGCGTTTCCAAAAAACCTCCCCGTGGCTCTACATCTCCCACCGCTGCTTTCGTCTCCCCCGCCAGCAAGGACCATCAAACGCGGGGTTCCGGTGTAGAGCCAGGGGGGAGGCGCATGGGTTGGGTGGCCCCTCGCGGGTGGCTTCAGGCTTTTTGTGGCGAAAAGGTTAGTTAGCTCCTTGCGGGAGGCCGTCCGGGAGGCTGTCCGGGGAGGCTCGCTGGGGGCCAGAGACGGGGAGACGGCCAGAGACGACCCTTTCGTCCCCAACCGTGCCTGCAAAAAATTGATGGGATACCTATGGGCAAACTGGCGCTTGACGCGGGTCGCTCTATCCTTGTATGCTCAACTGTAATACATGGAAGGGCAACCATTTTGATGATGGGTATTCCTGCGAAGCGAGAGAGGTGAGCGATGGATGAGCAGATCGAGGGCATTTTACGGCATATTGGTTGGGACGCGGAGTCGGCGTGGGTGACGCCGCTGACCGGGGGCATCACGAACCAGAATTACCGGGTCGATATCGGCGGTGAAACGTTCGTGCTGCGTATCGGTGGCCAGCGCACGCACTTGCTCGGCATTGATCGCGGACGTGAATACGCCTGCACCGCCATTGCCGCGCAGCTTGGCATCGGAGCCGAGGTGCTGCACTACCTGGCGGATGACGAGGTGCTTGTCACGCGCTTCATCCCCGGCGAAATCCTCTCGCCCGAAACCGCCGCGCAGCCGGAGCGGGTGCGGCGCATCGCGGCCATCATACGGCGCTACCATGCTGGCCCGGCCTTTTCCGGCAGCTTCTCACCCTTCGAGACCGTGCGCGCTTACCACAAACTCGCGCTGGAATACGGTGTAGCCTTTCCAGATACACTGCCCCGGGTCTTCGCGCTGATGGAACGGATCGAGCAGGCCATCGGAGACCGCGAGCCGTTGCCATGTCACAACGACTTGCTTGCCAGCAACTTCATCGACGATGGCAGCACCATTCGCATCCTCGACTGGGAGTATGCCGCCATGGGCGATCCCTTCTTCGACCTGGGCAACTTCGCCGTCAACCAGTCGCTCGACGAGGAGCAGTGCGAGCACCTCTTGCGCGCCTATTTTGGGGAACTGCGACCGGCGGACGTGGCACACCTGCACCTGATGCGCCTCGGCTCCGACCTGCGCGAGTCGTTCTGGGGCTTCCTGCAACTGGGCATCTCCGAACTCGACTTCGACTACGCCGACTACGCCCACCACCATCTCAACCGCTTCCTCTACAACGTCGCCCACGCTCCCTTTGAGCAGTGGCTGCGCGATGTTCGCGTGGGCAACTCTGCCGGTTGACTACGAATTTAGATCAGGACTGGTAAATAGATAGGAGAACACATCCATGCACGAGCAGGCCAGAGTTGTCATCATCGGCAGCGGCATTGCCGGTTCCAGCGTCGCGTATCACCTGACGGAACTGGGGTGGCGCGACATTGTGGTGCTTGAGCAAGGGGCGTTGATCACCGGCA
>DASTKE010000301.1:0-4341 GCA_035716105.1 Ktedonobacteraceae bacterium
AGTGAGAATAGAGAGGAACGAGATGAGTATGCTTACTTTCGAGCGAATAGAGAAGCGCATCAATCCGGTCTCACTTTCAAAAAAATATTGTTCAAGAAACGTGGCGGCACCAGCAGATTGACTATGCGCTCAGCCTACACGCTCAGCGATAGACGAATCCTGTTGTAAGTATGGAGGGAAGCAGGCATTAAAGAAGTATGCAAAAGGTTATGATTCGGTTACATTCCAGCGATACATGTTAATATTTCTTTATATCAGCCGCTTCTTTACAGCCACGTAGTTTACAGGTCGCGGTGGTGGAAGCGCAACGCGGCAAGGGCGGGCAAAGCGATGCAGTAGAGCGCGACCCAGACGAGGAGCGCCGGGGCTACCGATTGCCCGGAGGTGAAGGGCGTGTTGAAGGTCTGAGGAGATAAGCCCAGGGTGACAAAATCTGCTACTGGCGGTAACAGGTAGAACGAAGCACCGTGCCAGAGGGCGTCGGTAGGGATGACCAGGTTAATGACGGTGGTGATATTTTGCACCGATTGCAGGGAGGCGGGATTGACGACCTGGACGATAAACTGCACAATGCTGGCTGTTGGCGCACCAATAAATAGCATCAACGCGATGGCCCCGTTGACAATTGTGGGGACGAGCGAGCTGCCCAGCGTGGTGATGCCGAGCATCGCCAGCATAGCCAGTTCGAGCATTCCCAGCGCAGATGGGGCTTGCGCGGGCCAGTAGCCCGTTTTCCAGTAGATCACGATGAGAAAAGAGAAAAACATCAGCGCGGTATAGAGACAAATAACGAGGGCATACCCCAACCACTTTCCCAGCACGATTTCGACGCGGGTCAGCGGCTTCGGCACGATGATGGCAAACGTGCCTGCATCGACTTCGCCAGAGATCATGTTGGCAGTGAAAACGATGGTCAGCGTACTACAGAGCAGGTACACCATCCATAACGAGAGCACAGTTATAATCACGCCACCACTCAGTAAGAGCAATCGCTGGCTGGTACCGCTATTAACCGGTGTTGAAACATCGATCAGGATGCTGAGCAGGATGGTGAATGCCCCAATAATCAAGCCGCTTAAAATCAGAATTGCCAGGAAGAGGCGGCGGCGGACAGCTTCCAGCAAGGTAAAGCGTGTGATGAGGAACAAGCCCATGACATATTTCTCCCATTCTGAAGGCTACAGTTCGGCGGGACGACGACGCGAAGCATCGATTGTGCGTAAGAAGAGTTGTTCCAGCGAGCGATGATGGGGAGCTAGACCGTACAGGCGCGAGCCGCAGGTATACACCACTTCGGCAATATCGGCTGCCTGCTCGTCCCTCTGCACCTCAACATACAGCAGCGCTGGATCATCTTCGTCCTGCCGTACCGCCAGCGCTATAGCACCAAGCCGGTGAAGCAGCTCGTTATTGATCGGGCTGACGCGCACCGCAAAAACGGGGTACTCATCGAACAACGATTGGGGCGCACCAACTTTCAAGATGCGTCCTTCGTTAATGATGGCAACCCGATCACAGAGCGCTTCCACATCGGCAAGCTGGTGTGAATTGAGGAAGATGCTCATGCCCTCAGCCTTCAATTGATGGAGAAGATCGCGCATATCGCGCTGGCCGACGGGATCAAGCCCCGATACAAGCTCGTCAAGCAACACGAGATCAGGCCGGTTGAGGATGGCTTGCGCCAATCCGATGCGCTGCATCATGCCTTTTGAAAAGGTTCCCAGCCGCTGGTTTTCCCGCCCATCCAGTCCTACCTGCGCCAGGACTTCGTGGCAGCGTTTTTCCAGTTCCATGCCGCGCATCCCATAGAGCCGCCCGTGAAACTCCAGAAATTCTTTCGCACGCAGCCAGCGATGGAAGTTGGGCAGCTCTGGCAAGTAGCCGATGCGCCTCCGCATCTCAAGGTTGCTAACCGGCTGGCCGAGGAGGCGTACTGTGCCGCTAGTTGGTCTCACCAGCCCGGTCAGCATCTTCACAACCGTGCTTTTTCCGGCTCCGTTTGGCCCCAGAAAGCCAAAGGCTTCGCCGCGATACATGACGAAGCTGACATTGTCCACCGCCACGAGGCCGCGGTAGACCTTGCGTAAGCGCTCTACCTCAATTGCAGGCGCTCTATGCGTACTCGCCATCATGACGCTCAAACTCTCATTGAAGCGAGGTCGAGGAAAACCCGACCTCGCTTATACTCCGTTTGTTTCGCTCGTTACCACGCCTCAGTAGTTCGCAGGTCAGTGGAGCGAATTTGCACTGCCCAGGATTTCGGCGCTGTTACTTGTGGCACCCGCGGCCACATAAATGATACCACGTGTTTGCCAGATGACCGCGCCTAGCGACATGGAAGAATCTGCCATCAGCACACCCGACGTTCCGTGTACCGTCACTTGCTGCGCGTTGACCTGCGGCGGAATGGGCAGAGGCACCACGCCACTGTCAAGATTGACCTCCTGGAGCAGGAGGCGTACTCCTGACGAGAGTTTGGGCGGGGAGAGCACAAACGCTTGCAATTGCTTCAAGGAAGCCTTGCCAGTAGCCTGGATGACCGGGCTGGGAATCTCACCGATATAGAACGGATTGCCACCGCTGCAACCAAGAGCAGCAATATTTGAAGACGAATTGGAAACGCTCTGATTCTTGCTCTGACAATTCATGCCGTAGTTGACGATGACGCCCGGAGCAAGAGTGATCGAATAGGTCGCTCCATCAAGCTGCGACGGTATCGAGATGTTGCCCTGACCGGTTTTTGCCAGGTACGTTCGTGCCTTCGCCGCGTTGAAGGTGAATGTGCCATATGCACGATCAATCAGCGTGAACTGCACGGTATGACCTACTCCTGCTGGCAATTGACCGGGCAGCAGGAGCTTGAAATTCAGGTATTGTTCCACCTGCTTCTGGGTTGGATGCTGGATGGTACTCAGGTTATCGGATTGGACGTTGATATTCCCAAAGCTTTGCAGGTCCTCGCCGATGCCATTGCGGAACGTCTGTGGATTCACCGAGACGGGTTGGAAATGCTGCACCTGAAACAGCGCGAGGAACTGGTTCGCCAGCGCTCCCGCATTTGGCAGCATAATCAAGGCGATCAGGGCGGCGGCAACGGCAACCAGCCACCAACGGCTGCGCTGTCGTAGCCGCTTCGCCTGAAAGGGACGATGCTGGCTCTGCGCTACTGACAGCGCGGAATGTTTCTCGTGCTGCTCCTGCGCATCGATTCTGGTCTGCAAGGCTGAGAGGGCGAGCGCCGTATCCGGTATCTCGCCGGAAGATGGCCCCAGGAGGGTCAGCAAATCAGAGACTTCAGTGCTGGAAGCGCGCATCTTGCGTTCATCGGCGGCGCAGTCCGGGCAGAGCGCGAGATGCGCCTGAGCCTGCCCTTCCTCAGCCGCGCTTAGCTCCCCGTCACGCAGGCTGACCAGTAGGCCCATATCCAGACAGGAATCATTATGCTTTTGTGGCTGTAGTTCGTTCATGATACCTCCTGCGAAATTCACGTTCAGCGCGTGCCAGTAGGGAGCCAACCGACGCCGGGGCGACGCCTGTCACCAGGGCTATTTCCGCGTAACTCAAACCAGCGCTGCGAAGTAAGATGTATGTTTGCTGCCGTTCGGGAAGCTCGGCTAACACAGAGCGTATAAAAGCCGCCTGCTCATGGGCAATCACCTGTTGCTCAGGATTCAGCTCTGCCGCCTCCTCCGCCGAACCCGGTTGTCCATCCTGGCTGGCTTTCTCCTCGTGAGAGACGCGGCGCTGCCAGGAGCGCAGGGCGTTCAACCCCAGATTCGTTGTGACGCGGCACAGCCACGCCCGTCGTTCTCCGTCGCTACTGGCGCGAGGCGGTGTACGATAGAAGCGCAGGAAGACCTCTTGCGCGATATCATCCGCCTCGTCGCGCTGCCCGGTGCAGCGATAGGCAAGCTGGTAGACCAGGGGATAATAGCGCGTAAATACGGCCTCGAACGCCTCTTCATCAGTTGGGTTGACGAGGGGCTTGTTCCTCGTCTCCGACGACATGCCCATCCTTTTCCTTCATTCCGTCTGAACAGTTCTTCAGTCAGTGTTTCCCGTGTCATGCATGATGTATATTAGACACCGCTCAACTTGAGTTTGTGACATTATGCTTTTGCGCTTTCGCCGTTTCATTGTATGCCCAAATTGATGCAAGCTCAATTCGCCCAAAGGAGCCAAAGAGTCTCTTTATCCTTGCGGGGACGCTGTAGGGGCGATGCCTTGTGCTCGCCCGCGTCCTTTGTGAGGGAGGTTGGCCCACCCACGGGCGAGCACCAGGCATTGCCCCTGAGACCAAAAACACAAAAAAGCCTCCCCACGTCATAAAATGATGTGGGG
>DASTKE010000302.1:0-2717 GCA_035716105.1 Ktedonobacteraceae bacterium
GGTGGCGATGGCTTCCGCATGGATGTGACCAATCACGCCCCAGCCAATAATTCCGAACCGTAGTTTGCTCGTCATGCCTCATATATCCCTTCTATTCAGAACTATGCTACTGCCTCAGCAGCTCGGAAGACACGGACAAAGCTGGGCAAGGCATTTTACCTCTCCTTTGGGCCAGCGAGCCTGGGTGGGAAGCCATACTCTGCCCTTAAGGGTACCGATGGAGCGCTATACAAGCGTTACATAAAGCCCCTCCCTGCTCAACTGTCCGCTTGCCGGCTCGTCTCGACTAACCACAGCCATTTGTCGATGCCTCGTGCGATGTCTGTGAAGAGGTCTGCCGCATCGGCGTCCTTCAGTCCGGTTGCTTGCTCACTCGCGTAGCGTACGTGTCTGCCGAAGGCGGTAAGCTTCGTCGCAAGTGCATCGATGTGGCCTTTCCCATCGGCAGTTGCCAACACATACTCGTCGAGCGAAGACCGCCTGGCGACCGCGTGCGCCGTTCCCTCAGCCATGCCCCCAAGCTGCACAATGTGCCTGGCGATCAGGTTCGCATACTCCTCCACACCCTCAGCAACCTGGTCGAACAGTTCGGGCAAGGCCATGAAATGTGGCCCTTTGACGTTCCAGTAGGCTTGCCTGCTTTGTAATTGCAGATCGATGGCGTCAGCCAGGCGGCGGTTCAACAGCTCGATCAGTTTGGTCTGCTGCTCGTTGGGCCGCGTATTTTTTTGCCTGGACATGGAGCGCTCCTTTCACTCAAGCATTGTTTTGTGCGATAATGTATAGGTTATCTCCAGGCGGTTGATGTGAAATTCTCTGACCTTTTCTTGTTGCTTTAGGTGGAATCAACTCCTTGATGCGTATCATCTCTGATTTCATGATACACGGAGAGCGTTATCATGAGCGTTAAATGTACCTCTGCTCCCATCACTGGGGGCGAGACAGCTGACATGCTAGTAGCAGAACATTTTAGAGGAACGCTAGAAAGGAACGTTACATGGGCAACTTACGTTTCACATTGCTGGGTTCCCCGGAAGTCCGTCATGCTGATCAGTTGCTGCTGTTCTCCACACGCAAAGAATTCGCGCTCATCATCTATCTGGTAGTAGAAGGCCGCATCCATTTGCGCAAAACACTCTCCGAGCTGTTCTGGCCAGAAAGTGACGCGAGGCATGGCCGGGCAGCCCTGCGCATCACCTTGCTTCATCTGCGTCATTTGCTGAGTGAGGGTGCTGGTGTCGGTCCTGCGTCTCACCTCCTCATCACAGGCGATACCCTCGGTCTTGATTTCGTCTCCGATGTCGACCTCGACCTGCATCCCCTCCACGAGGCCTGGCGGCTCTCGCACGCCTCGACTCACCCGGCACTGACTGTGCCAGCGGATAGCCGCCGCAGCTTGCTTGCCCAGCTTCAACGGGCGATCAGTCTCATTCGGGGTGGGTTCCTGGAGGGCTTCTCGCTGCGCGATGCTCCGGCCTTCGACGACTGGGCTCGGTCACAACGCGAATACTGGCACCTGCGCACAAGTGAGATCTTCGACCGGCTCTCCAAGCTTCAATTCGAAGCAGGAGAGCTTGCACCTGCCATTGAAACGGTCAATCGCTGGCTCGTCCTCGCCCCACTGCACGAGGAGGCTTATCAGCGGCTGATGCGCCTGCATTTCGCGGTCGGTGACCGATACGCTGCCTTGCACACCTATGACATATGTCGGGCGAGGCTTTCAACAGACATGCAGACCGAACCCACCCCAGAAACCGTGGCGCTAGCCAGCCGCATGCGGGCCGTTGCCCCTCCTCGACGCAAGGAGGCGCACGCACTCCATAGGCCCCCACGAGTACTTTCTCCAGCCCTCCTCCTCGACCGCCCGTTCCTGGGACGGACGACGGAGTTGAGTCTGTTAATCAAGGCATATCAGAAGGCGCAACGTGGGCAGACGCAGGTCGTGCTCCTGGAAGGGGAGACCGGCATTGGTAAGACGCGGCTGGCGACCGAGTTTTTGGCCTGGGCAGAGATGGAAGGTGCAGATGTGTTGCAGGGACGCGCCTTTGAAACCGGCGGTCGCTTGCCCTATCAGCCTGTGATCGAGGCATTGCGCCCGCGCATCGAGCGGCAGAATGCCCCGGACGACTTGCTTTCAGACACCTGGTTGGTGGAACTCGCACGCTTGCTGCCCGAACTGGGCGACCGCTATCCCGACCTGCCTGCTTCACAAGGAGACAAGTCCGTGGCGCGCAACCGGTTGTTCGAAGCGGTGGCACGTCTCTTACACGCCCTGGCCAAACGTGCGCCGCTCGTTTTGTTCATCGATGATGTGCAGTGGGCGGATACCGCCTCACTCGACGTGTTCCATTACCTCGCACACCGCTGGTCGGAGAACGCGACGCCTGCGCTCCTGCTCCTGACATTGCCTATGGGAACGAGAGGTCTGCGGCCCGAGATTGACGAGTGGCGAGCCAGCATGGAACGCACTGTGCCGTTGACACGCCTGCAGCTTGACCGGCTCACCCCAGAGGACATCCTGCGCTTGCTGCAAGCTTTAGGGGGAGCGGGGGGCAAGGACGGTGCGCGAGCGGCGGACCTGGAACGCTTTGGACAGTGGCTCTTTGCTGAAACGGAGGGACAACCCTTTTATCTGATGGAAACGCTCAAGGTCTTGCTCGAGCGTGGCGCTCTCGCCTCCCGCCCGAGCGAAGAGGGAGGGTGGACACTGGACTTTA
>DASTKE010000303.1:0-3876 GCA_035716105.1 Ktedonobacteraceae bacterium
ATCTTGATGCCTATGAACGTCTGCATGGAGACTACAGCGCGTTTCCGGGTATAGATCGAGCGCTGCAATTGCTGCAAGAGCGCGGGGTGTCGATGGCGATTGTGACGGGCAAGGGCAGGCAAAGCGCGGCCATCTCGCTGAAATACCTGGGGCTTGCCTCATATTTTGAGATGATCGAGGCAGGCAGTGCGAGCGGCGCGGTCAAGCCACAGGCGATGCAGAAAGTGCTCGCGCACTGGGGCGTATCCCCACAGCATGTCGCCTGCATCGGCGATTCGCCCTCGGACGTGCGCTCAGCAAAGCACGTGGGCGCTCTTTCCCTCGGCGCGGCCTGGGCTTCGACCGCCAGCGCAGCCCGGCTCAGTGCAGAAGAGCCATCCGTCCTCTTCCACACCGTCGAAAATTTTATCACATGGATTGAGCGCAATGTTGATTAACATTGTAGGTGCCGATTTATCGAGCACATCGCCGATTTATCGGCCCCGCTTGCCAGGCTGATAAATCGGCAATGTGCTCGATAAATCGGCACCTACAGACGGGACGCGATCTGAGTGTTCCCAGGCGCTGGTTTGCCAGTCGTCGCTGGTTCTGGTCTCGGCGATCCAGGCCGGAAGTGGCATCAAGAGATACTCGGAGAGGGCGTTGACATAAGGCTCGTACTCGCGGCGCAATTCGTTGAGCTTCTGCATCGTCTCTTTCCCGGTTTTGATGGTGATGCCCGCTGCGGCGAGAAATTCGCTTAAGCGCTCAAATTCTGCCTGGGGAAGGCGGTTGGTGGTGCAATCGAAAGGCTTCGCGTTGAATACCTGGGAGAGGTCGACGGCGGCGTGTCGGGTCATAGCAAAGGTGAACCACGCCGGTTTTGCCGGAATGCCATCAACGCCCGCGAGCACCAGCGAGCAGACATCCAGCAGGGTGGTCAGGCCAGCTACCCAGGATTGGCGCTCGTGCTGGGAGCGGTAGTACATCAGCACGGGATAGGAAAGCTGGCTTTCCATCATATCAGCCGCCCAGCGTTCTCCCTCGCGCAAAATCTGCACCAACTCTTCCATCGTGTTGCTGTGCGCATGTCGGCGCAGGAACTCGGCGGCAGTTGGCGGAGAACCCGCGTGCGCATCGAACAGCGAGATGTTGACTTCGCGCCGTGAGAACGACTGGTAGATGACGGGCAGATAGCCGATGACCAGCGCCAGGAAGCCGAAGCCGATACCGGCTTCTATAAAGGTGAGGACACGCGAGAGGCCGGTGTACGGGGTCACATCGCCAAGTCCAAGCGTGAAAAAGGTGGTGCCGCTCATATAGAAGTCGGTAAAGAAGCTGGGTGTGCCTTCAGGAGCGTGCAAAGGTGAACCAATAGCCCACTGGAACATGGAGAAACCGAAGACGAGTATCATCGCCCATATAATGAGCAGTAGAATGAGAGAGAGCGGGCCAAAATAGCCCAGGTAGTACTCACGTCGATTAGCGGCGTGTATTTTGCGCCCTACACTCGACCAGAGCCTCCACATTACGAGGTAGAAGATGCGTGTTAAGCGAAGTCTGCGCGAGACCCGGCGCGGCAACACGATAGTCTCAAAGGCATCCTGTAAAATAAGAACGATAAGCACAACGCTGAGAATGCCAACCAGTATGTTCATGCTGGATAAGCTCCTTTGTAATCTCCTGGAAAAGCGATACGGTTTCAAGTACAATATCCTTATATGTACCACAAACCTGAAGGCTGTGGTGAATATTCCTGCATACAATAGTATATGCTGAAAAAGGAGGTTCTGTATGCATACCAAACGGTGACTGACGTTCATGCTGTTGGGTGTTGAGTTTATCAACGAGTGGTTTAGTAACCTGCTTGCCGCCGTTCTCCCCGTTATCAAGATTGCGCTGGGCTTGAACTATGTCCAGGTCAGTCTCCTCCTGTCATTGCTCGAAGTCATGGATGTTATCAGCGACACCATCTCTGGTATCGCGGGCGATATCTGGTCGCGCCGGATACTGATTACAGGTGGCACACTTGCCGCTGGTACCGGCCTGTTCCTCATGGGTACTGCTCCTGGCTATCTCCTGCTGCTTCTGGGCGTGATCCTGCATGGTTTTGCCGGTGGCCCCTTCGTAGGGCTAAGCCAGGCTTCTCTGATCGATACACGTCCGGGAGAACAGGAACGGGTGATGGCGTGGTGGTGGATTGCCGGCGATATTGGCAGGCTCCTGACACCCTTGATGGTCACGATGGCCTTCGCGTTTGGCATCAACTGGCGACCGCTGTTCATTGTGGGTGGCGTGCTGTTTCTCATCTATGCCTGTGTTCTGGCGCGTGCGCCATTTCCAGGCCGCGACAGAAAGCAGGTGGCCGGGAAGGATGAACATGGAGCAGAGACGTTCGAGGTTGAGGCGGCGGAGAGCCTGGGTGCAAGTCTGGCGGCGCTGAAGGTTGCCGTATTAGACCGGGCATTGCTGCGCTGGGCGGTGATCCTGGCCTTGCTGGAGATGCCTGTCAGTGGCTTCGTCGTGCTCTACTTCCACGATGTGGGCGGTTTGAACGAGGCACTGGCAAGCTCAACGCTGCTCATTGTGACGATTGGTGCGTTAGCCGGGCGGCTTATCCTACCCTGGCTGCTGCGCCATATACGAGGGATACGCCTGCTGGAACTGGCTGTGTGGGGTGGCATCCTCAGTTTCGCACTCTTCCTGCTGGTGCCGTCGTTGCTGATAAAGTGTGTATTGCTCGCGCTCTTCAGCCTGATAGAGGCGATATGGTACCCGCTGGCACAGGCACAGGCCTACGCCACGCAGCCGGGCCAATCGGGCGTTGTGCTCAGCGTTACCTCCCTGCTCTCGCCTATTACCACCTTCTTGCCCCTGCTCGTTGGCTTCATCGCCTCGGCAGTTGGCCTTTCCTGGGGCTTAGCAATGTTGCTGGTTGGACCTATGATAGTGGGGATGATGCTTGCCGTTAGCAGAAACTAGAAGTTGGAGTATATGCCGCTACATACTTTCCAGGGGAGATTTGCGCGAGATTTTCTTTTCCACAAAAAACTGCCTGAAAAAAGTGTTGACAGATCACAAAAAATATGCGATAGTATGCAAGCGCCGCGAAACGGGGCGCACGCAAAACAAAGCGAAGTACTTTGACAACTACATACATTATGTCTTCAATTTTGCTGAGAAGAAAGCCGAGCAAAAAAGAAGCAGAGGATATACGAGAACAAGCAGAATAACAAGCTACATAGAGGACGAGGTGGATGCCTGGGCGCTGAAGGCCGAAGAAGGACGCGGAGACCGGCGAAACGTTCAAGGGGAGCTGCATGCAAGCGATGAGCCTTGAGATTCCGAATGGGGCAACCCATCCAGAGTGATGTCTGGATACGGCAGACTCAATCCATAGGTCTGACCGGGGGCCGTGGGCGAACTGAAACATCTCAGTAGCCTGACGAGAAGAAATCAACCGAGATTCCCGGAGTAGTGGCGAGCGAAGCGGGAACAGCCCAAACCATGCGATCCTCGGATCGTGCGGGGTTGTAGGACCGACAGCAACGCATCGTTGTCCACTCGAAGAGGCTGGAACGCCTCATCAGAGAAGGTGAGAATCCTGTAGAGGGCAGACGACGAGGCGGGGTCGGTATCCTGAGTACCACGAGGCACGTGAAACCTTGTGGGAAGCTGGGGGGACCACCCTCCAAGGCTAAAGAACTTCAGCGACCGATAGTGAACAAGTACCGTGAGGGAAAGGTGAAAAGCACCCCGAGAGGGGGATGAAAGAGACCCTGAAACCACGTCCTCTCAAGCAGTCAGAGGCCACTCTCCCAGGAGGGAGCAAGGGCTGATGGCGTGCCTTTTGTAGAATGATCCGGCGAGTGCATCGTCGTTGTGGGTTAACCTCCG
>DASTKE010000304.1:0-8902 GCA_035716105.1 Ktedonobacteraceae bacterium
GTCAGAGATTCGTCGCTGCGCTCAGAATGACATGTTTGCATGGGTTTTTAGTGGCATGAGAAAAGTCGAGAGACCCAGGCTTGAGCACAACCTCTAGCCGCCCATCGCTGCCCTTAAAATCAAGTGGTGTTGTGCCTGCCGCACTTGTAAGAAATGCTGTGGTTAGAGATTGTGTAAGAGGCTGCATTGTGGCTGGTTCAGCACTGGGAGGGAGATGAGCATAATCAGTACCTTTTCCTTATAACCCTGGAGGCTATATCGTATACTGGAAGAAAGTATGGAAGAGGGAAATGTAGGGGCGATGCCTTGAAGCCGTCCGGGAGGCTGTCCGGGGAGGCTCGCTGGGGGCGAGAGACGGGGAGACGGCGACAGACGGACGCCCGCGTTCTTCCTGGGTAGCCACGGGCGAGCACAAGGCATCGCCCCTACATTTCCCTCAAGGATGGAGATAGACTATACCTTGCTCACTCTCCATCAGTACATTATAATGGCACTGTTCTGGGATGTTTTTGGCTGATTTGAAAAATGGGAGAGGGGAGCGAGCGTATGCATGTGAGCGAACCGGCGGAGTATGCCATTCTGGGGCTGCTGGAGGAGCAGCCGATGCATGGCTATGAGATGTTTCAGCAGTTTGAGGGCGGGACGCTGGGGCAAATCGTCCACCTGGAGATGAGCCAGATGTACGCCTTCTTGAAGAAGCTTGAGCGGCTGCGCTTTATCGAGTCGGAACTGGAGCTACAGGGGACGCGCCCGCCGCGTAAAATCTTTCACCTCACGTCCGTTGGGCGCGAGATGTTCTTAGCGTGGCTGGTGGAACCGGCGGAGAAGCCCCGCGATATTCGCATTCTCTTCCTCATCAAGCTCTATTTCGTGCAGCGCTTCCTGCCGCAGCAGCGGCGCTCGCTGATCGACCGGCAAATCGTCGCCTGCCAGCGCTTCCTTGAACACCTGGAGGCGCAGTACTCTGCAGGCATTGCTTCTCCTGAGCCGGCGGTGCGCAGGAGCAAGGACGAGGATGATACCGCCTTCTTCGATCACGTCGTCCTGCGCGGGCGCATTCACCAGACACGCGCCCTGCTCGACTGGCTCTACGAGCTACAACAGGAACTCTCGAACAATGCGGCCAGCACCACACATGGAACAGCCTGAAGGAATCCTCCATGCAGGCTGTTCCACTGAACTAACCATTCGCAAACCATCCACTACTCTGATTCCGTTTGACGCTCTTACTCTGCTATGCTACTATCTTATCAAGGATATCTGTCTGATTGAAAAGGACACGATAGGGCAGCATATGCCCCGTGCGATATAATCGAGGTTCATTATGGTGGTTTTATCGATTGCTGCGACGAGCGGATCAGGGCCTGGCACTGCATCGCTCTATTTTTTCACGGCGGGACTGTGTATGCTGGTCGTCATGACGCTGGCCTATCTCTGGTACACAGTCGGCACGGCGCGGCTGGCGAAGCAGGTAGCTCTGGCGAAGAGCACAAACGCGCTGGCAAGTAAAGCCAGCAAGATGAGCAAGGTTGCCGCGACCAGCGTGGCCGGAGGCGCGAGAGCCGCTGTGGCCACGCTGACTCCTGCCCTGACGACCACGGGGGACAACTCTCCGTCCAGCGCGATCACGCCTGACGTGGTGCTGCGCGAGCAGCCGGACGGAGAGGCACCCATCGCGCTCACTCCCGGCCTGATCGCCGTTGGGCGCATCGGCACGGTGATCGGCTGGATGGCGCTCTTTATGCTGTTCATGTCCCAGGTGTTTCGCACTATCGTCGAGCAGCACGCGCCGTGGAGCAACCTGTACGAGTTCAGCATCAGCTTCACCATAGCCCTGCTGCTCTGCTATCTGGTGTTCGAGGCGCGTTTCCGCGAGCGCGTGCGCGCCTGGGGTCTGTACGTCTGCCTGCTCGCGCTCGTCACCATCGGCATTGCCATCTACCTGGGCGTGGCCTATAACCTGATTAGCAGCTCGACCGAGTTGATTCCCGCGCTTCAGGATCAGCCTATTCTGACGGTGCATGTCTCGATGGCGATCTTTGCCTACGCGCTCTTCAGCGTCGCTTTCGGGGCCGGACTGATTATCCTGATGCAAGGCGGCGAGGGACGGCGCTTTTCCTGGCTGCCCTCAGCAGAGGCCGCCGATGAACTGGGCTACAAGGCGGTCATCGTCGGCTTCCCCCTGCTGGCCCTGACGCTCATCCTCGGCGCGTACTGGGCCAACTACGCCTGGGGCCACTATTGGAGTTGGGACCCGAAGGAGACATCCGCTCTGATCACATGGCTGATCTACGCCGTCTACCTGCACGCTCGCGGCATTCGCGGCTGGCGAGGCAAGCGTGCTGGTTGGCTGCTCACCCTGGGCTTCGCCGCCACGCTCTTCACCTACTATGGCGTCAGCTTCTTCGTCCCCAGCCTGCACAGCTACGCGAAATAAATCTGGTAGCAGCGCGGAATGCCCGTAGGGGCCGATTTATCGGCCTCGGCGAAGCCGATAAATCGGCGGTGTGCTTGCTAAAGCGGCACCTACGGCATTACAGGTTCACTAATGCATATACAACACTAGCAGTCCCATCAGGTCGAAGCCGGCGAGCAGGAGCAGCAGGGCGAGGCTGGCGAGCCTTACGCGACGCTGCCAGCGCTGGAAGGAGTGGAGCAGGCGATTCGTCATGCCGGACGGGGCCTGGAAGGGGGCCGCGCAGACTGGCGTGGCAGGGCGCTCCGTGATGCGACGCAGCTTGCTGTTGATCGCGGTGACGCGGTCGCTGATGGCCTGCTCGAACGAGGTGTGCAATTCTTCTTCGTCAGGGCGGGCATAGGCGCGTGCGGGCTGCGCGATCAGCACCGGCAGCGTCGCGTACACGTTCTCCAACAGAAGCGTATCATGACTGCCGGAGCCGCAGAACAGGCCGTACATATCACCGGTCGCGGGCAGCGAGACGAACGCGGACGTGGCAGCGCTGGTCGTGCCGGTAGCGATGGCCGAGATACACTGTCTTGACATGCATTTACCCTCCTGACTTACTATTCTTTATACGGTGAAGTGTAGCGGAAATGGGTGCTGAATGCATGGGTCATGTGTCACATTTCGCTTCAGACTTTAGATGGAGGTATGGCGAATAGAAGTACAGCAAGCCACCCGCGAGGGGATGGCCCTACTATATATGTTGGCTTCCCAGGCTATCCCGTCTATAGTAGGGCCACCCCCTTGCGGGTGGCCTGGAGGTTTACATGCCTTTGGCCCATTGAGAGGATAAGCCATGAAACAAGCTTAACATTCCTTGCGGGTGGCCTGGAGGTTTACATGCCTTTTGCCTGCCTCCATAGGGCGCTCAATTCGGGACGGGTGTGGTCGGAGAGGGCGCGCTGCTGCTGGCGAGCGAGTTGCTCCATGATCTGGAAGCGCTGGCGGAACTTGCGGATAGCGAAGCGCAGCGCCTCTTCGGCATCGATATTGAGTTTGTCGGCGATGCGAGCAACCATCCAGAGCACGTCGCCCAGTTCTTCGCGCTGGTGTTCCGGGGTGGTGGCCTCTTTGAGTTCCTGAAGCTCCTCCTCCAGCTTTTTGAAGGCATCGTCCAGCGTGGGGAATTCAAAACCGGCACGCACAGCGCGTTTCTGGTAATCCTGCGTCACCACGAGGGCGGGCGCGGCTAGCGTCACACCATCCAAGGCGCTCTCCGCCTGCACATCCTTGCCAGCGTCGACGCGCTCCTGCCGCTTGATCTCCTCCCAGTTCTGCGTCACCTGCTGCGCGTTGCTGACCTCGACGGAGCCGAAGACGTGCCGGTGGCGGCGAATCAGCTTGGCGTTGATGTGCGCGAGCACGTCGCCGAGGGAGAAATCCCCCTCCTGGCGCGCTATCTCGGAGTGCAGGTAGACCTGGAGCAGCAGATCGCCTAGTTCGTCGGCCAGCTTCTCCATATCGTTCTCTTCGATGGCCTCCACTACCTCGTAAGCCTCTTCGACGACGTAGTGGGTCAGCGTGGCGTGGGTTTGCTGGCGATCCCAGGGGCAGCCGTCGGGATCGCGGCGCAGGCGCATGGTGATGTAGCGCAGCGTTTCCGGCAGGTTCAGCGCGCTCATCTCGGCGACGGGCGGCACGTACAGCGTGCTGAGGTAGCTGGCGTAGTTGCCACGATCAAGCTGATAGAGCGGCAGTTCGAGTACTGCATCTTCCCCGGACTTCAGCGCGTTCTCATTTCTCACATATCCGGCACGTACGAGCGTCACGGGCCACTCGTCCGGGTAGAACTCGCTGAGCGCCAGCTTGACCGCGCTGGCGACGCGCCGGTTATAGACCTGCGCCACCAGCAACGGCGTGGTGGGAATGATCTTCCCGGCCAGTTCGTCGCTGCCCGGCGCGGCCAGCAGCGTCGCGTCGATCATCTGCATACCCGCCAGCGGATCGATTTCCAGCGCGGTACAAACAGGTTCCAGGAACGAGAGACCGGCCACGACGCGGGTGCGCAGACCGCGCTCGCGAGCCAGCCGCAGGAGAGTTAGTACGGAAGCCTCGCCGATCAACGGATCGCCCGGCACGGCATAGATCACGGGCGCTTGCGCCGCCAGCCTGCCCACCTCTTCGGCGATCTGCGTATAGAGCGTCTCCCAATCCTCCGACTCCTCATAGAAGCGGTCAAACGACTCCATTCCAAGGCCGGGCAGTTCGCGGCGCATATCCTCGACGATTGGATGCACAAGCGTGCGGAAGTAGACGGGCTGCCCGGTCTGAGCCGCCTGCGCCAGCACATCCCGCGCCTCTATCGTAAGATCGGCCCAGCGTCCCGGGCCAAGTCCAACAATCGTAATAGCCATGGTCATGTATGAGCATTCCTCTCAGTGTATTGCTTGCTTTTTGTTAGTGTAGCCATTACGTGAACAGGTGTCAAATACCATGATGTTGCCACTTGCGAGAGCCGTGATAAATTGTCTACAATAGGAGCAGCATGATATGCTTTTAGTAATGAGTATTCATCTCTCAATCCGGGTACTATAAGGAGGTTGTGAATGGCATCTACTGCCGATCAGAATTTGCCCTGTCCAGTCTGCAAGGGGCAAAATAGAGCGGTCAGACTTTCAGCAGCGTATCAAGCGGGCAGGGTACCCTATGCCCCTCCCCCAATGCCGGGCAAGCAAGTAGGCATGATGTCGCTGGTAACAACTGGTATGGTGATTGTTGGCATCGGCATCTTTTTGATCATCGTCTTCATCGGCTCGGAAGCTTTCGGTTTTGGTTTCTCATTTCTGGAACTGGCGCTGGTCGTGATCACGTTGATTGGTATCGTTGTGGCGCT
This sequence comes from Ktedonobacteraceae bacterium, assembly GCA_035716105.1. Classification (GTDB taxonomy): domain Bacteria; phylum Chloroflexota; class Ktedonobacteria; order Ktedonobacterales; family Ktedonobacteraceae; genus CADDYT01. Next base: position 5,298 of record DASTKE010000304.1, read on the forward strand.
GGCGCTCTCCTATATAGCATTTACCCGCGTCTCGCACGGCGACCTGGAGGCGCAAAAACACTACGGGGCGTGGGACCGCGCCATGGCTATCTATAACCGTCTCTACTACTGCCCGCAGGATAACGTGGTCTTCGATCCCCAAACCGGCAAAGCGGTCACACCGCAGCAGCTCAGCTCGCTGCTCGAAACCGAAGAGCAGCAGGAGCAGGCGCAAGCCCAGACGCAGCTCGCGCATAAGTAACCACAGAAGGTCAGGCCACCCGCGAGGGGATGGCCTGACCACTACTCACCTTCTCACATTCGTCACTTCATCAATAGCCGCTTACCCGTCTTCCCCTCTGCTCCGTCACCAACCGGCCTTCTTTCAGGAACGGCAGCACGACCGAGGCCACGCTGTCGGCGGCGAGCATGGGCGCGCTGTGGTTCGCGGAGATGAACACGTCGTTCGGGCGTGGGCGACGAGGGCGTGCAGTCAGAGCATCGCTGCGTCCCCAGACGAAGAGGGTGGAGACGGTCGACGCCCCCGGCAAGGTAAACGGGGCGCGGCCCTTTCCCGGCAACTCAAGCAGCATCCGTTTGAGGTTATCTCGTGGCTGCAGGTCGATCTCGCTCATCCACTCGTGGGCGCAGTCGCGGCGGCGCATGTTGAATCCGAGGGCCAGCAGCAGGCCGAAGAGCCGCCAGTCCGACAAAATCCAGTTTGACAACCCCGGTCGCCGTGTATCTAGCCACTGCTCGAACTGAAGCGCCAGCTTCCAGGACTCGCGCAGGTAGATGGGGCAGAGGAACACGGCCCGCACGATGTGCTGTGGATAGCGCTGAACATACGCCTCGCCCGCTCGCGTTCCCGTGGAATAGGCCAGAATCGCCCATTGTTCAATGCCCAGCGACAGGCGCAGGGTCTCAAGCTCCCTGGCGCAGGCCGGATAATACGAATCAAGGGGAACCACATCGTGCGCGGCCCCCATGCCGGGCAACTCAACCAGAATTAACTGAAAGTGTGGTTTCAGCAGCGGCACGAGATAGTGCCACACCCTGTAGGTCACACCCCACCCGTGAATTAAGAGCAACGGAGGACCATCACCCTCCAATTTATAAGGCAGCATAGCTCGAATTCACTCCCCCGCTGAATATTTTCCAGCCACTATCCATAAAAAAGATATAGAGAGGATATGGCTGTGCTTGCCCCAATTGTACCATAGTCGTCCCATTCACACCATCCCAATCCCTGCCAACCTGTGCTCGCAGCCTACCAACCCCAAAAAAACCGCCCCGGTTCATCGCATCACCAGATACAACGAACCGGGACGGTTACTCGTTACGCAGTTACGCATTCTCTCTTGACATGTCTTGCTCCTCCCCCTATACTCGCTTTAGACACACGTCCGTGTGTTCGTACCTGCTCGCGAGCGGGAAAAGCGAGAGAAGAGGAACAGAGCGGCGATGAGAAGAAAGATGACTTCCTCCTCCAATAACGGAATGCAGGCGCTCATGGAAGACCAGGATGTGCCAGAAAAGGCAGGCAATGGCAGCGAGAAAAAGAAATCCCCCACGGTAGCGCAGCAGAGAAATTACCGCGTGTTGGATGTTCGTTCGGCGAAAGAGATTGCCCTGCTCTGGCTCACTACCGCGCAACTCGAAAATGTGGTGGCGTTTGGTCTGCCAGAAGTCGATGATCGTTAGCACATCTGGCGCGTGCCATTGCTGCATCATGCCACCCAGGAACGCATCGGCGAGGTGGTCATAGACGCGCATACCTCCCTCATTCTGGAAGACAAATCGACCTCCGCGGAAAATCTTGAGGCTCGTTTATTAGGCCGCGAGAAAACCATTGCCGCAACATCGAAACAACCTTCTTCCAGAAACGGCACATACAAACTCTCGACCATGCGCAACACCATCGCACGTGGCGACAGCGAAGAAATCCTCCAGGACTTACCGGCGGAAAGCGTCGATCTCGTCTTTACCTCTCCGCCCTACTACAATGCGCGCCCGGAGTACACGGATTATGTGACCTATGAAGAATACTTGCTCAAACTGCGCAAGATTATCCAGCAGGTGCATCGCGTGCTTGCGGAAGGACGTTTCTTTGTCATGAATATTTCTCCCGTGCTGGTCAGGCGCGCCAACCGCAGCGAAGCCTCAAAAAGGATCGCCGTTCCCTTTGACGTACACCGCATTTTTATCGAGGAAGGCTACGATTTTATCGATGATATTCTCTGGGTCAAGCCGGAAGGCGCGGGTTGGGCCACCGGTCGCGGTCGCCGCTTTGCCGCCGACCGCAACCCGCTGCAATACAAGCCCGTTCCCGTCACCGAATACATCCTTGTCTATCGCAAACACACTACGAAGCTGATTGACTGGAACATTCGCGCCCATCCCAATCCAGAACTGGTCGAGTCCTCGCGTATCAGAGATGACTACGAGCACACCAACATCTGGAATATTAAACCCGCCTACGACAAACGGCATCCCGCCATCTTCCCCGTCGAACTGGCCGAGAAAGTCATCTCCTACTACTCCTTCAAGAAGGATGTCGTCCTCGACCCGTTCGCCGGCATCGGCACCGTTGGCGAGGCAGCAGTCAAGCTCAAACGCCGCTTCGTCCTCATCGAACAGGACGACCAGTATTTCTCTGTCATCCGTGAGCGTGTCAAAGACTGGCTCGGCCACGACGCCCGCGGCGTCTTCACCATCAACTGTCCCCCTATCCAGGCCGAAGACCGGCTTTTTTAGAGAGGATAGTCGATGTCAGAGAAAACACCTGAGCCAGTGCAGAACAATCAGTTAAGCCGCCTGCTGAGTTCCCATACGCTTGAACTGCTCGAAGGGAAGGGTCTCGACCTGCTTCAACAGGTGGGTACCGATGTCATCCGACAAATTCTCCTGGACATTTTAAGTGGCAAGAATCTGAGAGACTCGACCGAGCTTTTGACGCGCAGCCGGATTGCCAGCCTCAATATTGGATTAACCAGTCTTTTCGTGAAGGGCGTAGCTCAATCACCCGATTTTGTGCGGAATCTGCCAGCTTTAGCAGCAGATATCCTTTCACAGAAAAAGTTGTCGAAAACGGAACGCTGGCTGGCACAATGGGTGCTTGGTCTGACCGGAAAATCCGTCCAGAACGTCTTAAGAGACAACCCCACACTAATTGAGCGTTACCAACAACGGTATGTAGAAACATGCAACGAGGCCAGTATCAACAACACAGGCAGCTATGGCGAGCTCGTAGGAACATTGAAGGTCGGTGAAGGCTTGGCAATAGCCCACCGCAAAGAATTCGCGGTGCTCAGCGCCCTGGGATGGCGGCCCTGGCAACCTATTCGCCTCTTTATCCTACAGGCTTGCTGGAGTTGCCTGCAAGACGCGCATCGCTTGAAGGATGGTGGCCGCGACAGCCCTCAGTGTAATGATGCCACAGCCAATAAGCGGGAAAGCGATCCACGCGGCTGTCTGGCTCGCACCGAGCAGCACTGTGGAGGGTACCAGGAGCAGCGTCAGGATCACAATAAGCATCCACAGCAATCCCATAACCAGATACGTGGGTACACGAAAGACCAGTGAGAGCGGTATGAAATGCAGCCCAACGAGGTTGTTGCAGAGCT
>DASTKE010000305.1:0-12884 GCA_035716105.1 Ktedonobacteraceae bacterium
TCACCTCTTATTTTTGTTAGTCTTAACTAAACTACTGGCACGCTTTCATCCTCTTTTTAAATCAATCGAATGTGGAGGCACAGATGAGAGGATTTAATGATGTAGCGGCACCTTACTCCAATTCATTTCGATATTCCGTAGTACGTCTTACCTGTATAATCAGCGTATTACTGCTCGTAGCAGCTAGTATGCTGAGCATTCATTCAGCAATAACACGAGCTGCATCACCACTTTATGTTACGTTACCCGATAGTGTTCCATCTCAGGTTGCAAATGCTCAGTCCACTGGGCATTATAGTTCCAATGTATCCATGTCCATTGGTATCATGCTGTATCCCAACAATCAAGCCAAAATAGATGCTTTGTATACCCAACTATATGATGCCCATAGTCCGCTCTACCATCACTGGCTACGGAAGAAAGAATTCGACTCCCTGTTCGGCCCCACTAGCGGCCAGCTTGCGTTGATTACCCAATTTCTGAGCCAATCTGGATTGCACCTCATCCAAGGTCCTGGTCCACTTTTAATCCCGGCTATGGGAACAACAGTCCAAGTTGAGGCAGCTTTTCATACTACCCTGAATAATTACCGCCTGCCAAATGGCACCACGTTTTTCGCTAATAGCACGAATATACAAATTCCTATGAATCTTCGAGGGATTGTTGAAGGTGTGTTTGGTCTCAATAATATTGTGAAGAACAGATCATTGCTCAATGCGCCAACCTCACTCAAAGGAGTGAAGCCGAGTTATGGTGGTGGGCCAAATGGAAGCGGTCTGACTCCTTCACAGATCGCTGGCATTTATGATGCCAATCCGGTTTACACTACCATGAACACGAAAGGACAAGGCGTCACCCTTGGTCTGATGGAGTTCTCTCACTTTACTCCTGGAGATGTCTTTGCCTATGAGAGTCAATATGGACTAGGGACCGTAGCTCTTCAGTACGTATCTGTGCAGGGAGGAACCACCGACCACAGCGGTGCTTCCGAAGTCGAACTTGACATCGAGATGATGGTAGCCCTGGCACCCCTGGTTGACCATATTCAAGTGTATAAGGCCCCAAACAATGAGTTGGGTGATATCTGGGGCTACTATCAGATTGCCGAGGATGACCAGTCTAACGCTGTCAGCACCAGCTGGGGAGATTGCGAAGCTACTACCTTGTCGAGTATTGTCGTTTCCGAAGCTCAGTCTTTCAAGATAATGGCTTTACAAGGGCAGAGTATGTTTGCCGCTACGGGAGATAATGGTGCGTTTGCTTGCCTTCCCTTTAATGGAAATACAACCGTTCGGGTCCAGGACCCTAGCTCACAACCCTATATAACAGCAGTAGGTGGAACATCTTTTGCTGGAACTTTCAATCCGGGTACGAATCAAAATCCCAACTATCCTACCGGCAAAGAGAAGGCCTGGAATGAGAACTGTACCTCGACTACATGTACTAATCCAAATGGAGGTGGTGGCGGAGGCGTTAGCCGCCTCTGGGCGATGCCATCATATCAGACGGGGCCAGGCGTTAACGAAAACAAATATAGTAAAACAGGTACTTGGTGCAAGCAGACGACAAGTATTCCCTGCAGAGAGATTCCTGATGTTTCACTGAATAGCGATGGTAATAGTGGTTATTCTATCTACTGCACGGATTCCGGGGATAAAAATTGCTCTCCAAGTGGCTGGCTTATGATTGGAGGTACAAGCGCAGCAGCTCCTCTCTGGGCAGCAATAGCAGGTCTTATCGACAGCTATCATTTTGCGCATGGAAGAACCAGCCTCGGTTTTGCCAATCCCTTCCTCTACGAGTTCAACGCCACGAATGCTTATAGCAATGTGTTCCATGGTATTCCTAAAGGGTAGGGGAATAATGGCTATTATCCGACCGGAGCAAATTACGATATGGCTACTGGTATCGGATCAGTGGACATTTACAGTCTGGAGCTTCACTCATTATACCCTCCATACCAACAAACGGTCTATGTCGGAGCGAGCGATCAATTTATGTATGCATTCAATGCCAGTAATGGTACGCTGATCTGGCGCTATGTTACCGGAAGCACACCATCAACAGCAACAGTCGCTAATGGCATTGTCTATTTCAGTTCGGATGAGGTATATGCCTTAAATGCGACTAATGGCTCTGTTGTATGGCGTTATCTAACAGGAGGTGGTAATAACTCAACGCCAGTAGTTCTCAATAATGTTGTATATGTAGGTTCAACTGATGGTTACATGTATGCACTCAACGCTAGTAATGGTACGCTGATCTGGCGTTACCAAACTGGAGGAAGTACCTCAACACCAACAATCGTCAATGGCGTCGTCTACTTTCACTCATCTGATGGGTATATGTACGCTCTGAACGCCAATGATGGCACTTTAATCTGGCAACAATCAGTGGGCAATCCAGTCTCACCGCCAGTAGTTAGCAATGGTGTTGTCTACTTTATCTATGTCTACTTTTTAGGCGCACTTAATGCCAATGATGGTTCTCTTCTCTGGGAGAAACAAATAAGCTATTATCCGTCTGACTTGTTCTATCCAGTCGTAACTAATAGTACAATCTATGTTAACTCACGAACTGGAACGTTGATGGCGCTTAATGCTGATAATGGTGCCATCCTATGGACATATACTAGCTCTCAGAGTACTAGCTCACTCATGCCAGTAGTAGTGAATGGAATGATCTATGATGGTTTTGGAGGTAATGTAGTTAATCTCAACACTAGCGATGGAACTCTAGCATGGAGTTATTCTACTGGAAATAATGCTGCCGTACCAACAGTAACTAATAGTATTGTCTATGTCGGTTCTGATAATGGCAGTATCTACTCACTCAATGCTAGTGACGGCTCATTAATCTGGCATTATCTTATTGGTTCAAGCTATTACTTTGGATCACCTACTGTAGCTCCATAGCCAGATTGTTTGCACATTCACGTTAGGTGGATGTGTATTGTTCTCAACTCATTGACCCCCAGGGGCGCACGCGGCGGCGGGCCTTCTGGGCTTCCTGGTGGTTGCCGAGAGCGTCGTGTACGTCGGCTTTGAGCGTCCAGGCGCGGGCGTAGGTGCGGTCGAGTTCGGTAGCCTCGTTGAGGGCGGCGAGGGCGGGACGGTAGTGTCCCTGCTGGATGAGGGCTTCGGCTTTGTTGCACCACGCGACGGCGCTGCGCGGGTTGACTTGCAGGGCGCGGCTGTAGGCGTCGCCAGCGCCGGCAAAGTCGCGCAGGCTGGAACGGGTGTTGCCCAGGCCATTCCAGGCCTGGAAGCTTTTCGGGTCGTAGGACAGGGCCTGTTCGTAGGAGTTCAACGCCTCTTCTGGCAGGTTCATATCCAACTGCGCGTCCGCTTTGCCTGTCCATGCGGAGACATAATGGGGGTCGATCTCGATGGCGCGATCAAAGTGGACGATGGCCTGCTGGTAGCGCTGCAGGCGATTGAGCGACAGCCCGGCGCTGACCCACACGACGGGGTTGTCGGCGTCGATCTCGATGGCGCGCTGGTAGGCGTCGTAGGCTTTCTTATAGTTCCCCTGGCTGTAGAGCGCCGTGCCTTTGCCGTTCCAGGCATGAAAGTTGCGCGGCTCGATGCGCAATGCCTCTTCATAGGCTTGCAGCGCCTGCGCGAACTGCTGCTGCTTGAGCAGGAGATCGCCTTCCGTACACTTTTCGCGCACGCTGGCCGTATTGTGCCGCCGGACGGCGGGTTCGCGGCCTGTGGAACTCCCGTTTTCGCGTGCGCCATTTCCCCCCTGAACGGCGGGAGCCGAGGGGTTCGTCTGTTGTCGCAGCGCGGCCAGCGCATCCGTGCCGCCGTTATAGCCGAGCTGGTGCATCGGTCCGGTGGGGTAGCACACCTGCTCGAAGGCTTGAATGAAGTCCAGCATGGTTGGGAAGCGGTCTTCTGTCCGGTATGAGAGCGCTCGCAGCACAATATCATCCATGCCGGGTGGCAGTTCCTGGTTGAGCGAGGAGGGCGGCACGATGGTTCGGCCCATGGAGTCGAGTGGGTGGTAGCCGGTCAGCATCTCATAGAGGACAATGGCGCAGCTATACTGGTCGCTGCGCGGGTCGACAATGCCGCTGGTCTGCTCCGGGGCCATGTAGCCGACGGTGCCGCGTACCGTGACGGTCTTGCCAACACGAACGCCGGGTTCCAGCACGCGAGCAATGCCGAAATCGGTAATCATCAGCCGCCCATCTTCTTGATGCAGCAGGATGTTCTCCGGCTTGATGTCGCGGTGAATCACCGGGCGCTGGCGTGTGTGGGCGTAGTGCAAGGCGCTGCCCAGTTGCTGGAAGTTGGCGATGGTTTCCTGCGCGGGCAGCGGGCCGTTAACCTTTGCCATGCGTGTGCGCAGCGAGCCAGCCGTATAAAGGGGCATGACCAGGAAGACGCTGGGGCCGTCTTTGCCATAATCCAGAATGGGAGCGATGTTGGGATGATCGAGCGTGGCAGCGATACGCGCCTCGCGCAGGAAATGTTCCTGCTCCGTAGGCGTCGTTTTGCTGGGCAGCAGCACCTTGATGGCGATGCGGCGCGACAGGTTCTGATCGAGGCCGCGAAAGACAGCCGCGTACCCTCCCTTACTGAGCAGTGCGTGAATGAGGTAGCGTCCCGCCAGCGCAGTATTCAGTAAGGGTAACGCGCAGGCACGACAAAACAGGTCACTATCCCGATTGTCGTAGCCACAATCAACCTGATCCGCGCAGCGTCGCATGCCATCTCCTCTAACGACCCAGGAACCGAAGGAACCGGATTACTGTGTTGCCCCTATGACTCGTGGTGTTTGTGTCGCTCGTGCTTGTTGCTCTAACGAACTGGCCCATTCCCTGCAAGAAATCGCTTCCTGAACCCGTCCCAGTTTTTCAAGTATGACGGATTTATTATACCAGGCATCGGGTTCCTCGGGCGCAAACGAGGTTGCCTGATCCAGCGCGGCCAGCGCCTGATCGAGCTGTCCGACCGCAAAGAGGGATAATCCCTTGTTGTTCCAGGCGGCGATATAGTGCGCATCGATTGCTAACGCCCGGTCAAAAGCCGCGATGGCTTCCGGGTGACGCCCCAGTTCATGCAACAGACTCCCTTTGTTATACCACGCGGAACTCAATCCGTCATCATACTCAAGGGCATGATCGTAGGACTCCAGAGCGTCTGCATACATGCGCAGGGCAGCAAGCACATTTCCTCGATTATACCACGCGCCCGCCAGGGTTGGATCCAGCGTGAGGGCGTGGTCATAGATGGCAAGAGCCTCGGCGAAGCGTCGCAGGTCGCGTAGATCGTTGGCTTTATCGAACCAGAGCGTGGCATTTCCGGTATCGAGCGTGGTAGCTCGTTCGTGCAGCGCCAGGGCTTCATCGGGCTTTCTCATGCGCCGCAGGACGTTGCCCTTGAGATCCCACAGGGCGGCATTGGAGGTATCCAGGTCGAGCGCGTGGTTGACCGCCAGCAGCGCCTCGTCATACCGCTGCTGGCTGTAGAGCGTATCGCTCATCGCCTGCCAGATCACGCTCTGGCTGGCGTCCAGCATGAGAGCGCGGTCAAAAGCCTGCAACGCCTCATCCGGGCGATTCAGTTCAGCCAGCGTCATGCCGCGCCCGCTCCAGGCGAAGACGTAGTTGGGGTCACAGGAGAGCGCAGCGTCATAGCACTCCATCTCCTCGTCGTAGCGGCCCAGGGCGTGCAGCGCCTGCGCTCGCGAATTCCATAGCTCCGCGTCGTTTGAGCGCAAGGAAAGGGCGGTATCGTAGGCTCGCAGCGCTTCCCCGGTTTGCCCTAGATGCAGCAGCGTTGTTCCCAGGCCGCTCCATGCTTCCACTCCATGTACATCGATTCGTGTTGCCTCTTTATAGGCATCGCGAGCTTCCTGGTAGTGACCCAATTCGTATGCCCGGTTGCCGTGCGCCAGAATCTGCGCGGTGCTCATATTGGCTGGAGGTGTGGGTCTGTGGTAGTACTCCTCCCGGAAAGCCGTGGGTGGCAGCGGTGTACTGGGATTGATGGGGGCGACAATGACCGCCGGGCGTAGTTGCGTATGCATGTCGTCGTCGTCGCCTTCGTCAACCTCCTCTCCAGAAAAGGACGTTGCGGGTATACGCGATTGCGCATTGTCTACAACTCTTGCGCTGGCTGCTCCAGATCCCTCAGTCGCCCCAATGGCTTCTGACGGCTCACCAACCACGCGCACCATCATACGCGGCCTGCGTGCAGGGGGTGCGGCGCTGTATTCGGACTTCACTAGAAAGGCGACTGACCCATCCTGCCCAAAATCTGTGACGTGGATGCTGCCCGGTTCAGCGACACCGTTAGAAAGCGCGACGGCCAGTTCTGCATCCTGTAAGAAGTCCTCTCGCTCTGCCGCGCCCATCTGTTTCGGGTGAAGGGCGCGCACGATAACGGGTTGGTTCGTATGCTGGTCGATTGCCTGCAAGGTCGCGACACCGCGCTCTTTCCCCAGCAATTGTTGTATCTCGTAACGCCCTTGCAAAAAAGAACCTTGAAGGGGAAGCTCGCAGCGTTCGCAGAAGCGAGCTTTTTCTCTATTCTGGAATTGACAATCCGCATCAAGACATATTCCCATACTCACTGTGCCTTCCCTTCTGAAATCCCACACGCAACTGCTCCCATACTCACCACGTGAGAAGTGATGCTTAAAAATACAATAGAATGGTTAGACATTCGTTTATCGTAATCTCTACTCTAACGAAAAACCGGAAAACTTGTCAATAGAAAAGCATCGAAAATAGGATGTGTTTTGAGAATTCTCCTGGTTGACCATAATACGAAGGTAGGATATGATGTAAGCAGATTTGCGGTTGTGACCTGGAAGACCGCGTACTATATTGTAGGGAGGATATTCGCGGAATCTGTTCCGTGTGTTTTACAGGTGGTTTATCAGAGATGAGGCTATGAGATGGCAGATGAAGCAACACAAGTCAATCAAGAACATATAGCAAACAGTACAGTGTCGCAGGATGGCATTGCTGAGCAGGACGGCAATGGTATGATTCGCGTCTTGCTGGCTGACGATCACGCGCTGGTGCGCGAGGGAACGCGTCGTTTGTTGGAAGCGGAGAACGATGTGGAGGTTGTGGCGGAGGCAGCGAGCGGGGAAGAGGCCATTGAGGCTGCCCAGCGCCTGCATCCTGATCTTGCCATCGTCGATATTGCCATGCCGGGAATAGGCGGCATCGAGGCAACTCGTTCCATCAAAGCCAGTTGTCCTGAGACGGCTGTGCTGATTCTCTCGGCGTATGATGATGAACCCTATCTCATTGCCTTGCTTGAGGCCGGGGCGGCAGGCTTTTTGTTGAAAAACGTGCATGGACAGGAATTGATCAATGCCGTGCGGGCCGTGGCGCGCGGCGAGGCCGTCTTGCAGCCATCGCTGGCCGAAAAAATGATGCGTCGCCTCAGTGAGCGTCCTCATACGATCCCGCGCCGTTCTGCCGAGTTGTTGAGCGAGCGCGAATTCGATGTGTTGAAGCTGGCGGCGCGTGGCTTACCGAATAAGGAGATTGCGCGTCGCATGGGACTCAGCATTCGTACCATTCATAGCCACCTTGCCAACATCTTTACCAAGATGCAGGTCGGATCGCGTACCGAGGCCGTTTTGCTGGCCTTACGCCAGGGAATGATCTCACTCCAAGATACATATGATTCATAGCAACACATCTACATCCCGGCTGGCGCTGCTGCCACGCTGGAAACCTATAATCGCTTTCGGTTCAATTGCGGTGGTAGTTGCTTTGCTTGTCTGGTCGCTGAGCAACTACCAGCCCTCTCCTGCTTTCTATGGTCCGCGTGCCATCTATAGTATGATTGTGCTCTCCCTGTTTCTCGCGTTGTTGGGCCGCGTGCTGCTCCTGCGTATGCTCACGACCGAGATGACGCTCGCGACGCGCTCTCACCAGCGCGAGGTTTGGCGACCGTTGTTCCTGTTTGATGTTACCGCTCCGATCTATCTGGCTGCCGGTGTGCTGATCGGCATTCCAGCAGCCATATTGACCGCGGTGGTGACACAGCTGCTGGTGCAGGGATATACCATGCTGCGTGGCTTTGTCTCCTGGGCGGAAGCTTCCTACCGTCTTGCCGCCAGTGGCGTGATCGCGTTCATCTCCGCTCAGGTGTACGTCTGGATTGGGGGACCCGCGCACAGTTATTTTGGACTGCCACCCAACATTTATCACCTTGCGGAGTCGAAGGAGTTGGTTGGCTCCATCGTGGCGGACATTGTGATGCTGCTCCTGATCGTGGGTTTCTCCTTACCCATCATCATGGGAACGAATCGCATCGGGCTACTCAATGCCTGGAAAGCGTATCTGCACTCTCCCGTTTTGCGTTTCCAGGTGCTGGTGATGAGTGTCGGCCCGCTGCTTTCGGTCGTGGATATCTTTGACGATGTCGCGGCTGAACTGGCCTGGCTGTTTTTCCTGGTACCCCTGTTTGCCATCTATTATCTCGCGCTGATCAGTACCCGGCTCAGCATTCGCACCAGTGAATTGCAGGGTTCTTTGCAAGACCTCAGCAGCGCCCGGCGGCGGCAGGATGAATTGCGCGATTATGCCTCGTTGATCACTCGTGTGCAGGAGGAAGAGCGTCGACGCCTGGCGCGGGAGCTGCACGATGACACGGCACAGGCGCTGATTGCGCTCTCGCTGGGGCTGGACAGTCTGGGACGCTCGATGGGCAAGCATAACCTGCCTGTGAAGGACATGACCTGGCTCGCCAATCTGCAAGATCTGGCGGATGCCACGCTTGATGGCGTGCGGCGTTCCTGCCGTGACCTGCGCCCCTCCGTCCTCGACGACCTCGGTCTGCGTGCGGCGATTGAGTGGTTGAGCGATAGTTCCGCCGCCCGTGGCATCCATTGCACGTTTACCTGTAGCGGCACGCCTGTCCAGACAACTTCAGAGGCTGAAATTGCTATCTTCCGCATTGTGCAGGAAGCACTGTCGAATATCTGGCGTCATGCCGCCGCGACAAAGGCATCTATCCACCTCCAGTACGCTCCCAACCTGTTAGAGGTCGCAGTCTCCGATAACGGGCGTGGCTTTGATCCCGGCAAGCAGCAACTTGATGGCGTTCCTGCAACGCAGCACGATGAGGGACAGAGCGGGCTTGGTTTGCTGGGTATGCGCGAGCGGGCCGCGCTCATTGGCGCGCAGCTCTCGATTACCTCCTCGCCTGGCAACGGCTCGATCGTCACCCTTTCGCTGCCATTTTAACTCATCAGTACTCATACCTATCGATTTTTAAGTACAAATGCTGTTGTTTCCCCGTTTAAAAAGGCGCATAGTATGTATGGGCAGAATGTTTGAGAGTTGCCTGTAAATAAGAGGAAGTTTGCGCTGGGTGGTGGATGGACGGTACGCCCGAAGAGAGGAACCGGGACCAATCTTTGGGACACAAGACGTTCGTTCTATACACCATCATCCAGAGAAGAGAGTAGCATCTTTGTCTCTCCGTGCGGTGTTCGCTCTTCTGTGAACTTTTTTCGTATCCATCGGCTCTCATCCCTTCTGCCCGCACCATTTTTGGAGATATTTTCGAACGTAGGCGCCGATTTATCGAGCGCACCGCCGATTCATCGGCCCGACCAGAGGCCGATGAATCGGCGGTGCGCTCGATAAATCGGCGCCTACGTGTGTCCATAGGTTCAGAAAATTGTGTGTCTACAGGTTCAGAAAATCTTGTTGTATAATGAAAGTGCGATAAGAGCTTCTGGCAGCGTTTGGATAAGGAATACTCCCTGACTGCTCCTGAAAAACTTCACAAGGTAGAGGTATTTGTATGACGACTCACGATGATGTGTTCGGCGCTCGTGCAACGCTGGAAGGCGTGCATGGCCCGGTAACGTACTATCAATTGGCGGCGCTGGCAAAACGCGGCGTGCAATTGGAGCGGCTTCCCTATACCGTCAAGATCATTCTGGAAAACGTTTTGCGCCATGTTGACGGCACCCTCGTGACAGAGGAAGAGGTGCTTTCGCTGGCAAACTGGAAGCCGGGCCAGTCCTCGCAGGTGGAGGCGGAATATCCGTACTTCCCGGCTCGCGTGCTGCTGCAAGACTTCACCGGTGTGCCTGCTGTGGCCGACCTGGCAGCCATGCGTTCGGCAATGGCGCGCATGGGTGGCGACCCGGAGAAGGTCAATCCCCTGGTGCCTGCTGACCTGGTCATCGACCACTCTGTACAGGTCGATATGTTTGGTTCCACACTGGCTTTTGCGCGTAATGTCGAGCGCGAATACGAGCGCAACGCTGAGCGCTACGCTTTGCTGCGCTGGGCGCAGCAGGGGTTCAGCAACTTCCGCGTCGTTCCCCCTGGCACCGGCATCGTCCACCAGGTGAACCTGGAATATCTGGCTCCCGTCGTCATGACGCAGCAGGAGAACGGTCAGACCGTCGCCTTCCCCGATACGCTGGTCGGCACGGACTCCCACACCACCATGATTAATGGTCTCGGCGTGCTCGGCTGGGGCGTTGGCGGTATCGAGGCGGAGGCGGTGCTGCTCGGACAGCCGCTCTACCTGCTGACGCCCGAAGTCATCGGTGTGCGCCTCACAGGTTCGCTGCCGGAAGGCTCTACTGCCACCGACCTCGTGCTCACGGTGACGCAAATGCTGCGCAAGCGCGGCGTGGTTGGAAAATTCGTCGAGTTCACCGGCCCCGGCCTCAGCTATCTGCCGCTGGCCGATCGCGCTACTATCTCCAACATGTCGCCCGAATTTGGCGCGACCTCCACGCTCTTCCCCGTCGATGAGGAGACGCTGCTCTACCTGCGCAACACCGGACGCGACCCGCAACTGGTTGAGCTCGTCGAGCGCTATACGAAGGCGCAGGGCCTTTTCCGCACCGACGAGGCCGCGGAGCCGGAGTTTGACGACCTGCTCGAACTCGACCTGGGAACGATTGTGCCGAGCCTTGCCGGGCCGCGCCGCCCACAGGACCGCGTGGTGATGCAGGAACTGGGTCATGTCTTCCGCGAGGCGTTTCCAGACCGCTTCGTGAAATATGAGCAGGATTTGACTACGGAGAAGGCGCTGATTCGCCTGGGTACCGAGGGCGGGCGACCCAATCCCGACCCGGTGGCACAGACGGAGAACGAGGCGAAAGAACTGGCAACGCTTGCCAGCAAGGGCAAAACTGGTACCCACAACGGCCACGTTGGAAGTATCAAGGATGTCGTAGTCACGATGGGCGAGACGCAGACGCACATGGGCGATGGCTCGGTAGCGATTGCCGCCATCACCAGTTGCACCAACACTTCCAATCCCTCGGTGATGGTCGCGGCTGGCCTGCTGGCGAAGCACGCCGTGGAGCGTGGCCTCTCCGTCAAGCAGACCGTCAAGACCAGTTTGGCCCCCGGTTCCCGTGCCGTCATTGACTACCTGGACAATGCCGAACTGACGCCCTACCTGGAAGCGCTGCGCTTCCACCTGGTCGGTTTTGGGTGCACAACGTGCCTTGCCGAGGGAACGCCGGTCTTGCTCGCTAACGGCACCGCACGCCCCATCGAGCAGATGCCGCGCGCTGGCGGAGCCTCACTGCTCGCTCCCACTGCGGACGGCAGGCTGGGTACAGCGACACAGGCCGAGGTGATGGTGCAGGGCGAGCGCGAGTGCATCTCGCTCACGCTGCAAGACGGGCGCACGCTGGTCTGCACTCCTGACCATGAGATACTCTGCACAGACGGGCGCTGGGTGCGCGCCGACCAGCTTGTACTGGGCCAGGATCGTGTCGTGGTTGGCCTTGAGGCTCCATTGGACGAGCCTGGTGCCGAAGAAGCCGGTTACGCGCTACGCGTAGGCAACTGGACGTTCACGATGGAGACATCGCGTGAACGCCTGCGTACACTGGCGTTCGCTCGCCTGCTCGGCCATCTGCTCAGCGATGGCTCGATCAGCCTCCTGGGGCAGGGCCGGATGCACGTTGGGCAGGTCATGGACCGCGAGACGGTTCTTGACGATGTTGAGCTGCTTACCGGCTATCGTCCCGTGGCAACGCGCTACGACGAGAGGAAGTGGACTATCGTGCTGCCGAAGCCGCTTACAGACGCCATCTGCACGTTGTCCGGCGTGCGTACCGGGCGGCGCATTCAGCAGGCACCGGCGCTCCCGGCATTCGTGTTGGATGAAGGCTGCCCTGTCGCGGTGGTACGCGAGTTCCTGGGCGGTCTCTTCGGGGCGGACGGACACGCGCCTACTTTGCACCGTTGGGGCAGGTGCGAGGATGAGGCCACGATTGAGCCGCCTGCCTATTCCCAGAGTACCATAGCAGAGCATGTGGAGGCTCTCAAGCAGGTCATGGACGACGTGACTCGTCTGCTGGCACGCTGTGGGGTGAAGACCAGTGGAGCCAACGTCTACGAATATCCCGTTCGCCACGCGGCTTCCTCATATCCAGCAGCCCAGGATGGTTTGCCGCGAGTGGAGGTTCGGCTGGAACTTCCAGATGGCCTCTCGTTCGTAGAGCGTGTGGGATTCCGCTATTGTATGGACAAGTCCCTGCGAGCCAGCGCGGCGGCGGTGTACTGGCGTCTGGTGGATCAGATTCACCGGCAGCGCCTCTGGATGTCGGCTCGTCTGAAGGAACTGCACCAGGCAGATTACGAGCTATCGTTCTCCCGTGCTCGCAAGAGAGCGGCGGTGGAGTTGATGGAGCGCGAGCCAGTAGTCTCCTCTCATTACGCACTATTGGAGGGCAGCGACCGCTTTTCGCGGCTACCACAATCGACGGCACGCAAGTTCCAGCCGCTGCACAGAGATTCCTGTGATTTTCCATCACCGGTCGAACTGTTCAGCCAGATCGGTGTGCGCGAGTGGTTTGCGCCGTTGCGCTCGCGTGCGGATACAGAAACGTCAAAACGCTACTGTATCGAG
>DASTKE010000306.1:0-3410 GCA_035716105.1 Ktedonobacteraceae bacterium
CGCCGACCCGCCAGGCTCACCAGCCCGACCAGCAAAGGTGTCAGCAGCAGCTTGAAGGCGAATAACAGCATGAATCGGCCCCTACACCAGCTGTACGCGGTCGAGGGGCGTCTCGCGACCTTGCGACCAGGCTGTCTGGAAGCCAGGCTCGCCGAGCAACTGACGAGCGCGGGCTACTGCCTGGACATAGGAGGAACGGTAGATGGGCGGCAGTGGCGCGACTATTGCCGCTCGCAGCGCCGCCGCTGTCGCCCAGAGCTGCACGGCCCGTTCTGGCGCGCCCTCCGCCAGCAGCACCTCGCCAAACCCTTCGAAGCAGGTCGCCATCACATCCTTCATCTCTGTCGCACGCAGCAGTTGCCAGCTCTCTTGATAGTGCAGCCGCGCCGCCTGCTTATCTCTCTGGGAGGTTGCTAAGCGGGCCAGCGCAATGTGCGTATCGGCCCTGCCGAAGCGGTCTTCCAGCGTGTTGAAGATCGAGAGAGCCTCTTCCAACAGTGTGTGAGCTTCAGCATATTCACGCGCTACAAGAGCGAGCTGCCCCTGAAGATTGAGGACGTAGGCGATGTACTGCCGGTTGCCGACTTCTCTGAACAGCGCGAGGCTCTCCTGCGCCAGCATACGCGCCTTTGCCAGATTCTCACGCGAAAGAAAATAGCTGTGAGCAAGCAGAAAGAGCGTGAAGGCGGTGTGATATTGCTCGCCAAGCGCCCTGTAGCGGGTGAGATTCTCCTCCATCAGTTTGCGCGCTTTGCTGAAGTCGCCCTGAGAGAGCGCAATCAGGGCCAGGTCTTCGCGGGTGACGGCCATACCGCGCCGGTCGCCCTGCTCTCGATAGAGGGCCAGCGCCTCTTCCAGCAGGCGGCGCGCCAGCTTATAGGAGCATTTCGCCCTGGAGAGATTGCCCTGCATCCGCAGGATGTTCGCCATAGCCGCCTTATCTCCGCTCTGCCGGAATAACAACTGGCTGGCGCGCAAAAAGCTCTCCGCTCGCTCATTATCGTCGAGGACGAGGGCCAGCGCACTGGCTTCAGAGAGCGCCTGAGCGCGCAGAGAAGGCGAAACGCCATCGGCATTCGCTAATGCACGTTCCAGGAAGGCCAGCCCTTCGCTGAAGTAGCCACGAATTTCCCAGAAACTCGCCAGCGCGAGACAGAGTCGCAGTGCTTGCTCCCCTTTTTCCGCACGCTCTACCTGCTTCTCTCGCTCTCCTTGCTCCGTTTCAGTAGCGCGCTCCAGCAGCCATTCAAGGGCAGCGCGCACATTCTCGTATTCCCTGCTCAGGCGATCTAGCCAGTCGATCTGCTCGGCACCGGAAAGCTGCGGCGCGGCCTGCTCCGTCCAGGCCAGATAGTAGGCCGCGTAGGCAGCGAACGTGGTTTCCGCCTCTCCCGCCTCGGCCAGGCATTCCAGCCCATATTCGCGCAATGTCTGTAAGAGCCAGTAGCGTTCCCCAGTCCCGTCGCTCACTCCACCTGCTCCATCTCCTCCATCCCGCCGTTGCAGCATACTCTTGTCTACCAGCGCCTCCAACGTGTCCAGCACGCTTCCCTCCAGGTCGCCAGCCGCAGCGCAGATGCTCTCGGCGGCTTCCTGCGAAGTTCCGTTGGCACAGACCGCGAGCCGCCGGAAGACGCGCTGCTCCTCGCCGCTCAACAGGTTGTAGCCCCAGTCGATGGCACCACGCAGCGTCTGCTGTCGCGTCGGCCTATCCAGCGCACTGCCGGTCAGCACAGCCAATCCTCGCTCCAATTGCGCCAACAGCGTCTGCGGCGGAAAACGCCGCATACGCGCAGCCGCCAGTTCAATCGCCAGCGGAATGCCATCCAGCCGCGTGCATATCTTTGCTATGGCGGGGGCATTGGCGATGTTGAGACGAAAGTCAGGTTGCACCGCCTGCGCGCGCTGCACAAAAAGCGCAATCGCGGCATACTGCGACAGAGCTTCCAGGTCCGGCAGCGCGGCTGAATCGGGCAGTGACAGGGGAGGCACCTCGAAGATATGCTCCGCCTGCATGTGCAGCAGCACGCGGCTGGTCACGATCACCTTCAACTGTGGGCAGGCGGCGAGCAATTCGGCGATGAGCGGGCGTGCGGCGACAACCTGCTCAAAATTATCCAGAATCAGCAGCAAGGACTGCTCGCACAACGCCGCCCTGACCCGCTCAAGCAGCGAGGAACCCTTCTCCTCCTGAACATTGAGTGCCTGAGCAAGGGCAGTCACAACGCCGCCAGCGTCGCTAACCTGGTCGAGCGCGACAAAAGAGACGCCACCCGCGAACAGGCCAAGATCCGTCATTTGTGCCGCCGCCTGCAACGCCAGCCGCGTTTTCCCCACACCTGCCGGACCAATCAGCGTGAGCAGCCGCACATCCTCGCGACGCAAGAGCTTGAGGATCGCCGCCGTCTCCTGCTCGCGACCCACAAAGGACGTGGAAGGCGACGGGATATTGCGCAGAGGACGATGAGAATTGACAATCGGCGGGAAATCGACCGGCAGACCGGGAATGACCAGTTGGAAAAGCTCGCTCAGACCCGCGATATCCTTCAGATGGTACGCTCCGAGGCCGCGCACACGCACGCCATCCATCAAATCGGGGTTTACGAGATCAAAGGTCTCCCGCGAGAGCAGCACCTGCCCACCATGCGCGGCACACATAATACGCGCCGCTCGATGCACATCCAGGCCAATATAACCCTCTTCGGCTGGCTGCGGCTCGCCAGTGTGCAAGCCCATGCGCACGCGAACGGCTACATCATCCGGCCAGGAGGCGTGGAAATGGGCCTGCTGCACGTCAACCGCCGCCGCAACGGCATCGGCAGCCCGTTCAAAAACGACAAAG
Source organism: Ktedonobacteraceae bacterium (assembly GCA_035716105.1). Taxonomy (GTDB): domain Bacteria; phylum Chloroflexota; class Ktedonobacteria; order Ktedonobacterales; family Ktedonobacteraceae; genus CADDYT01. The sequence continues at coordinate 2,843 of DASTKE010000306.1, forward strand.
AAGGCGTCGCCCTGCGTATCGACTTCGTGGCCGTTCCGTTGCTCAAATGCCGTGCGCAGCAGGCGTCGATGCTCTTTGAGGAGCGCAGCATAGCGCTCTCCCAGTTGTTGGAGCAGGCGGGTAGACCCCTCGATATCGGTGAAAAGTAGTGTGACCGTGCCGGTCGGAAGCTTGCGCACAACAGAATTCTCCTCGTCAACATGTCCTGATCTATACACTATATCATAAAGGAGGAAGGGGGCATGAACGAACGTGATCGGTGAACTCTCCATCATTGATGGGGACACTGTAGGGGCGATGCCTTGTGCTCGCCTGTGCTGGCCACCCTTAGTCAGCGGCGGGCGTCCGTCTCCGTCCCCCGGACGGCCTCAAGGCATCGCCCCTACGGCTTCCTGTTTCCATGTTTAGCGAATATGCAGAAGATTTCAGAAAGGAACATACCAATGCGAGTATCACACATTTGTACGCTGTTCATCAGACTCAGTTTTATGATCGTTGCGCTGATCGGCGTGGTGGGTCTGACCGCTCCCATTGCCCAGGCCGCGATAGCCAGCGGTATCAGCGAGTT
>DASTKE010000307.1:0-11866 GCA_035716105.1 Ktedonobacteraceae bacterium
TATAACGCAAAGCGCTCGACGCAGGCCCTACAATTGATGGGTTCGGCCTACAATAGCATCACCGCATTTCAGCAGGACATCAAACAATTGCAGGCGTCGCACCTGGATACAACTGCATTGAATCAGCAGTACCAGCAAGACCTGCAAACGTTCCGCAGCGCCACGCAGCCGGAGGATTTCTCCACGCTTATCACACAGTTGGCCGCGCAATTGCAGGTGACGACGGTCTACTCGACGCAGGCCATTCCCTACGTCGGCGCGGCCAAGCTCCAGCAGTTCAGCGCGGATATCACCCAACTCAAGGCGTATGGGCAGTCCACTACCTCCTACCAGCAGAAGCTCAACGCCGATCAGCAGGCACTCACCACGGCTAAAACAATCAGCGATTACCTGAGAGTCTCCGCGCAGATCGATCATGATATCGCTTCGCTGCAACTCTCTCTGACAGCGGGAGAGGCAACCTACCTGCTCAAGCAGTTCCACCAACAGGTAACGTCCTGGGGGCAAAGCCACCAGTATCACAACCCTTACGACGGTGGATCCTATAATCTGGACTACGAGTACGACGAGCAGGGCGTCGGCTCAGACGCCGACAGCGCCGTCCAGTACGCCCAATCGACGGGAGCAATGGCCGATTATCAATCAGCCATCTCCCTTATCAAGAACAATATGGCAAACCTGCAGGCCATGGAGGCCGATTACAGCGATAAGACACCCTGGAACCAGCCGCACGCCACCGACCTGCAGATGATGAAGTATTATGGCGTCTCCAGTGCCAGCTCCGGCCAGGTGCTTGTTGTCTCATTGATCGAGCAAACGCTGCGCTACTACAACAATGGCAAGCTTGTGCGTGCCTTCCAGATCGTTTCGGGTCAGTATATGAAGCCATCGCCTCCGGGTCTCTGGAGCATCTTCTTGCGCCAGTCTCCCACGACCTTCAAATCTACTGAACCAAAGGGGTCCGCGTTCTGGTATCCCGATACGAAGATTCAGTATGCGATGGAGTACCACGAGGGCGGTTACTTCTTCCATGATGCCTGGTGGCGCTGTACCTTTGGCGTCCACGCGAATTTCCCCCATAGCGATGCGTGTGGCACCACCGATTTCAATGGCAATGGCAGCCATGGCTGCATCAACATGGCTACCAATGATATCGCCTGGCTCTACCCGCAGATCGCCTGGGGTGCCACGGTGATCCTGTACTAAACGTGAAACGTAAGTGTTGAGGGGAAATCGTAGGGGCGATGCCTTGAGGCCGTCCGGGAGGCTGTCCGGGGAGGCTCGCTGGGGGCCAGAGACGGGGAGACGGCCAGAGACGCACGCCCACCGCCGACAGAGGTCGTCCATCACGGGCGAGCACAAGGCATCGCCCCTACGACTTCCCCGGCAAGGATGGAGAGCCTCCTGTTAAAAAATTTGACAGAGTGCGTGCGTTTCTGCTATAATCCTTGCGCACTCAGTCCAGCCCGACGCTCGGTCGGCTTTTTTTTAGATTCGCCCATTGTGAAGGGGCAGATGATTCGGGGAGGATTTGTACTTACATGCCCAATAACGCATCTGCGGAAAAGCGTATGCGCCAGGAGCGAAAGCGCCGCATGCACAACCGCATGGTAAAATCAATCGTGAAAACAGAGATAACCAAGGCACGTCAGGCCATCGTCAATGATAATCTCGATGCCGCCGCCGCTGAAGCCGCCGTTCGTTCCGCTGTCAGCGAACTTGATCGCGCTGCCAAAAAAGGGGTTATCCATCGAAACAACGCTGCTCGCCGCAAATCGCGCCTGATGAAGCAGCTCAATGCATCAAAGTAGGTTTTTGCGCTCCATGCTCCGCTGAACTGATAGCTCATTTCTTCCGGCTGAGCAGAAAGCGCCCAGGAGGTTTATCAGGATGGCCGACAAACAAGTCGTAACGAAGCCAGCAGGGCGAGCGTTACTGGCCGCTGTCGAAAGTGCTCAGTTACGAAACGATATCCCTGAGATTAAGTCAGGCGACACAGTACGCCTGCAAGTCAGAGTCGTCGAGGGAGTCCGCGAACGCTTGCAGCCCTTCGAGGGCGTGGTTATGCGCCTACGCGGCGCTGGCGTCAATCGTAATTTTACGGTGCGCCGCACCACTCACGGTGTGGGTGTTGAGCGCACGTTCCTCGTCAACTCCCCACGTGTTGAGAAGATCGAAGTGCTGCGCCATGCCCGCGTGCGCCGCAAACAGTTGTACTATCTGCGTGGTTTGACCGGGAAGGCCGCTCGCCTGAAAGAGCTGCGTCCCATGACAAGCAAACAGGTGGCAGCAAAAGAGGCAGCCAGGGCAGCGAAAACCGCCGCCACAACGCCAATCGCTGCACCCGTGCCAGAGGCTACCACTGAAACCAGTGAGAACGCTTAAATCACCAACGCCCACGCTTGAAGAAGAAATGGCCCTGTTCCAACAGGGCTATTGCTTTATTGCGGGGCTGGACGAGGCTGGTCGTGGCTGCCTGGCAGGGCCAGTTGTGGCGGCAGCCGTGATCCTCCCGCTCCCGCTCGCTGATGATGCTCTGGCGCGCTTTGCCGGTGTGCGCGACTCCAAGCTGCTCACCGCGCAAACCCGCGAGACCCTCTACAAGAGCATCATGCAGCACGCGCTGGCAGTCGGCGTTGGGATCGGCCCGGTCGAACTGATCGAGGAGCAGAATATTTTGCAGGCGACGAAACACGCCATGCGTTTCGCCCTCACCCGGTTGTCGCTGCAACCACAGGCGCTGCTGCTTGATGCCGTGCGCCTGCCCACCGTTCCACTCCCGCAGCGTTCCATCGTCAAAGGCGATGCCCTCTGCCTCTCCATCGCCGCCGCCTCAATCATCGCCAAAGTCACCCGCGATCGCATGATGCTCGTCCTGCACGAGCAATATCCCGTCTACGGCTTCTCCCAGCACAAGGGCTACGGCACCGAGTTGCACCTTGCCGCGCTCAAGCAGCACGGCCCCTGCCCCATCCATCGCAAAACCTTCTCCCCCGTCCGCGAGCAACTCGGCCTCTTCCCCGAAACAGATGCAGTTCATGATCTTGCCCCGGAAGACCACGCTCCGTAGGGGCGACCATCAAGGTCGCCCCTACAGATGGTTTCTATCAGGCGCAAAAAAAGGGATCATGCTCCGCGTACTCCATATTACCCACGCAAAAATCCCCATTATGTGCTATACTTTTAACAGAGGGAGTTCTTGCTATAATAGAGGTGGTAGAGATATGGCTGAGACTATTATTATCTATGGTGCAATCGGGTGCAAAGATACCGCCCGAATGAAGAAGCGCTTGCGCCAGATGGGCATTCCTTTCCGCTGCGAAACCATCGAATACAACATGGCTGCCGAGCGCTTCGTCCTCTTCGTGAACAGAGGGCGGTGCATCACCCCGACGGTACTGATCGACAACGGGAAGCACAAAGAGGTGCTGGTGAAACCAGGCGATGACGAACTGGAAAAGGCCCTGCTCCACACCGGCTATCTGGTTGTGAAGTAGTGTAGAGGTATCCCTTGTGGATACCCGGCACTGATATCCCTGGGTACCCGTCATCGGTGTCCAGCCACCAGTTCCCACATTTCCAACCATGTGCTATACTTTGGCAACAATATTGATATTGGTGCCTGAGAGGTGTTATGCCCGATTACGTCTGGGGTCGCAATCCCGTCTTAGAAACGCTCCATTCACCACGACAGGTGAAACGTATCTTGCTGGCTGGAGGGCAGCGCGAAGCACCAGCCATTACCGCCATCGTCCAGGAGGCGGAACGGCGGCACATTCCCGTCGAAACGGTTCCCAGAGCGCGGCTCGACCAGTTGAGTCACGGCGCGGTTCACCAGGGCTGCATCGCCATCGTCGGCGAGCGCACATACGCTGACATCGATGATATCCTGGCGGCTGCCGAACGCAAAGACGAGCCACCCTTCCTGCTCATCCTCGACGCCATTCAGGATGTCAACAATCTCGGCTCACTGCTGCGTACCGCCGAGGCGGCTGGCATTCATGGCGTTGTCATTCCAGAGCACCGGGCGGCAGAGGTCAACGCTACCGTCACCAAAACCTCGGCGGGCGCGTCCGAGCATTTGCTGATCGCCCAGGAAACCAACCTGACGCGCACGATTGAAGCCCTCAAAAACCGCAATATCTGGATTGTTGGGCTGGCTGGCGAAGCAAAAACGCTCTACACACAGGCCGATTTGACCGGCCCGCTGGCACTTGTTGTAGGCAACGAAGGCAAGGGCATCAGCCGCCTCGTGCGCGAGCACTGCGACCTGCTCATCAAGCTGCCTATGCACGGCCAGATCAACTCGCTCAACGCGGCAGTCGCGGGCAGCATCGCCCTCTACGAAGCCTTGCGCCAGCGCGAACAGCGCTCATAGACAGGTTGAAGAAGGAGTCTCGCAGACGCAACTTGCTCGTGACCATCAGATGGCTTTCCAATGAATGGTTGTCAAGCAGAAAAGACGGTGAAGAAAATGGAACTGCCGATCAAACAAGCCGTGATCTGTCCGACGATCGTTGGGCGAGCTCGCGAACTTGCCGCCTTGCAGGAGATAGTTGGCGAGCTCGAGGTAGGACATTCACACCTTGTCCTGTTCAGTGGCGAGGCAGGCATCGGCAAGTCGCGCCTGATGGCCGAGCTAGCGAATGATGCACGCGAGAGAGGGTTTCTGGTCCTGCAAGGAAACTGCTACGGACGGGACCGCACGTCCCCTTACGCGCCTCTGCTTGATCTGCTGCGCTCGTTTCTTGCTCCACAACCACCCAATGTTCGGGAAGCTTACGTCCAGCCGTTTGCCCAGGAATTTTTTCTTCTGTTCCCCGACCTGCTGACTCCTCCCCCTATCCCGGCAGCGCCTCCTACCTCCGGATCAGAACAGGAGCAGCGTCGTCTCTTTTTCGCCTTGACCGCTTTCTTCGCAAAGCTGGCCGGCTCGCACCCTCTTGTCCTGGTCATCGAGGATATCCACTGGTGTGATGAGAGCAGCCTGGAGTTCTTGCAGTATTTTTTGCGGCACAGCACTTCCTTCCCCTGGCTCGTTCTGCTGTCGTATCGCAGTGACGAAATCGATCCAATGCTGGGCAACTGGTTAGCGCAACAGGATCGGGAACGTCGGACGCAGGAATGCTCCCTGGCTCGTCTGACCCGCAGCGATGTCGAAGCGATGCTCTCCGCTATCTTTGATCTGCCCTCGACCACGCGCAGCGAGCTGCTGAACGCCCTGTACCCGCTCACCGAAGGCAACCCGTTTTTCGTCGAAGAAGTGCTGACCTCCTTGCAGGCAGATGGAGGAATCTTCTATGCCGAGGGAGCCTGGAGAAGCAAGGCGTTGGAGAAGCTGCATATCCCGCGAAGCGTTCAGGCAGCGGTTCAGCAGCGCGCGGAGCGCTTGAGTGAAGAGGCTCGTCGCCTGCTGACGCTGGCGGCGGTTGCTGGACGCCGCTTTGAGGTTGACCTCCTGCTCGCGGTCACCCGGCAGAGCGAAGAGCAGTTCTTGCACCTTCTGAAGGAACTCATCGCTGCGCAGTTGGTCGTCGAAGAATCAGGAGAGCAGTTTGCTTTTCGCCATGCGCTCACCCGCTATGGCATCTACGAGCAACTGCTCAAGCGCGAGCGCAAGGCACTGCACCGGACGCTCGCCGAGGCCATGGAACGGGTGTATCACGCCACGCTCGATGCACACCTGGAAGACCTGGCCTATCATTTCATAAGAGCCGAAGTGTGGGATAAGGCTCTCACCTATGCAGGGCGTGCGGGAGAAAAAGCGCAAACCCTCTATGCCCCCCGCGCTGCTACCCAACATTTCACGAACGCTTTGGAGGCTGCCCATCACCTGGAACTTCCTCCTCCTATCCACCTCCATCTTGCGCGGGGACAAGCGCATGAAATGCTCGGTGAGTTGGAGGAGGCGCGCCTTGATTATGAGCGGGCGCAAGCCGAGGCAAAAAGCACCCATGACGGCTCGCTGGAGTGGCGCTCTCTGATGGCACTGGGCCAGCTCGCGGCGGGGCGCGATTACAGCCGGGCAGGTGAGTGGTTCCAGCAATCCTCGGCGCTCGCTTTGACGCTTGCTGATCAGCCCTTGCAGGCTCATAGCCTCAATCGCCTGGCGAACTGGTATGTCAACACGGGACGAACCGCCGAAGGTATTCAAACGCATCAAGAAGCCTTGCGCATTTTTGAAGCGCGGCAGGATCAAGCGGGAATGGCCGAGACGCTCGATTTACTGGGCATGGCACACGGACTGCATGGAGACTTAGTCGATGCAGTGGACTACCTCGGGCGAGCCATTGATCTCTGCCGCTCCCAGGGAAATACCCCGAGCCTGGTCTCTGCCCTTGCTTCGCGGGCTGTCTATGCTGGCCCAGCGCTCGTAGAAACTACGCAGAGCGCCCTGGGAACTCCCGCTGTGTGTCTGCGCGATGCCACAGAAGCCCTGGAACTCGCACGCAAGGTCGGGGACTACGTAGCTGAGGCCTATGCCAACGTCATGATGGCCTGGTGGCTCGCCGGTTTTGGCGACTTTGGCTCAGCTCAGGCTCATACGCAGGAGGCGCTCCGCATCGCTACCGAGATAGGACACGAGCAGTGGATGGCTGCGACCTCCTGCGTCCTGGGGCGTCTCCTGACCCTGATGCTCGACCCAACGCAAGCAATCCAGGCACTGGAAGCTGGGCTGCCACCGGCTCGCACCCTCGGCTCGGCCTGGTGGATGGGCAATATCAGAACCCACCTGGCACTGGCGTATATCCTGAGAAGAGAGAACGCGAAGGCCAGGGCAGTCCTCGAAGGAGCCATAGCGGCTGACGCTCAGCCGCGTAATCTGGCGGAACGACGGATGCTCTGGGCCTGGGGAGAACTGGCCCTGGCCGAGGGAAATGGCCAGGAGGCTCTGCGGATTGCTGAGCGCCTGTTGGCCTCTCCTCCTGGAGCAAACCTCATGCAGCCGATTCCCTGGCTGCTCAAACTGCAAGGGGAAGCGCTGGCGGCAACGACTCGGCTGGATGAAGCGGCACAGGTCTTAGAGAAGGCAAGGGATGGAGCGCACCGACAACAGGAACGCCCGCTTCTCTGGCAGATTGACCGTTCACTTGGGCGAGTGTATTATCGTGCGAAAGACGAGGAACGAGCCAGGCACGCATTCGCGGCGGCGCGCAGCGTTATCACAGAACTGGCGACCAGCATTCCTGCTCCTGCCCGGCGTTCGCTTTTCTCTCAAGAGGCTCTCAAATGGCTGCCCAGAGAGAAGCCTATCCCGCAGCGTCGCACGCTCGCGGAACGCTTCGGAGGATTGACCGAGCGTGAGCGGGAGGTGGCCGCGCTCATCGCTCAGGGCAGCACGAACCGGGAGATCGCCGACACCCTGGTCGTGAGCCTGCGCACCGTCGAAACGCACGTGAGTACTATCCTCTCGAAGCTCGGTGTTGCCTCCCGCTCACGGATCGCGGCGTGGGCCGTGGAGGTAGGGCTCGTCGAAAACGACCGCTAGAGTGTCGATTTATCGAGCACATACCACTCCTCAAAAGTGTGTACTACGTAGAAGTGGCGCAGAGAAAGACAACCGTCACCCTCCTGTGTTTCTCCGTATTCCTCGTGATCTGACCCTCTCAAACTCAGGGTCAGCGTTCTTCTGATCTCCGTGGTTTCACCGATGGAGACCTCCCCTGTGCAGGGTATACTCGTTCCAGGTTGAGCAATCCAGGAGCAGGATTGCTCCTCCACAAGAAAGAGCCTGGCGGAAAGTCTCGCACGACCCACATTGCACAAAGGAGGAAAGTTACAATGACAGACATCATTGAAAACCCGATCAGGAGCGCAGTCCTTTCGGACGTATTCGCCCAGCCAGTGTGGCTGGCAGAGCACCTCAATGATCCAGGTGTTCGCGTGGTTGAGGTGGATGTCAGCCGGGCGAAATACGACCAGGGCCACATCCCAGGAGCTGTCCTCTGGAACGCCTACACTGACCTGCACCACCCCGATTACAGTCCAGTGAATCGCAACGAGTTCGAGGAGCTGCTCCGCGAGTCCGGCCTCTTGCCCGGCGACACAATCGTCTTCTACGGCTATGGTCCCTATCTCGGCTTCTGGCTGACGAAGGCGTACGGACACGAGCAAGCGCTGGTGCTGAACGGCACCCGAGAGAACTGGCAACAGGCGGAATTGCCCTGGACGACAGCCCGATCTGAGTCGGTGCCATCCACCTATACGCTCCCAACAGGGGAAGCCAGACAGCTCATGGAGCTTCACGCGCTGCAAGCCACCCTGGGGAGCGGGAACTCACTCATCCTGGATATGCGTTCGCGGGCCGAATTCGTTGGCGAACGCTTCTGGCCATCGGGTGCCACGGCAGGTGCTGGTCGCCCCGGCCACATCCCCGGTGCCGTCCATCTGCCCATCGACCTGTTGCATACGGCTGACGGTGCCTTCAAGAGCGCGGCGGAGTTGCGGCAACTCTTCCTGGAGCGCGGCGTGGAGCCTGAGCGCAGCATCGTCACGTACTGCACCATCGGTGCCAGGGCCAGCGAGGCTGCGCTGGCACTGCGGTATCTGCTGGGCTATCCCGACGTGCGTGTGTACGACGGCTCCTGGGCTCAGTGGGGTACACAGGCGCAGACCCCGATCGAGATCTGAGGCTCGGAGGTGAGCGGACGCAGAGATGGCGCCTATGGAGAATCCGTTCAATAGCCTCTATCAGGTATGACCATAGATCTGTTGAGAGAGGAACACAACGTGCCAGTGTTCCCCCTCCTCGAGAAAAAGGAGGATGCCAGAGCAGTTCTCGCGACGCAGGGAGATAAGCAACACGCCTTTCCCTGTGTCGCGGCTCCGCTTGATGTTTCTCCATCTGTTATACTTGCAAAGTGTGCAGATAACAAAGGGAGGGAAATGCGCGTATGACTGACAACCTGAAATTGATGGCTATTCTGGCTCACCCCGATGACGAATCCCTCGGCAACGGCGGCATCCTCGCCAGGTATGCCGCCGAAGGCGTCGAGACGTACCTTGTCACAGCAACACGAGGAGAACGCGGCTGGACAGGCTCCGAGAGCGACTATCCGGGAGCGGAGGCGCTAGGGAAGAGACGCGAGGCGGAGTTACTTGCAGCCGCCAATGTGCTTGGGATTCGCCGAGTTAAGTTCCTTGACTACCTCGACGGCGACCTGGATCAGGCTCCTCCACGGGAAGCGATCGCAAAAATCGTTGGGCATCTGCGCCACGTGCGGCCCGATGTGGTGGTCACTTTTGGGCCAGATGGTGCCTATGGACATCCCGATCATATCGCCATTTGCCAGTTTACCACGGCAGCCATTGTCGAGGCAGCCAGCCCGGACGCTTCATGCCACAGGAACCTGCCGCCTCATCGCGTTTCAAAGCTGTACTATATGGCATCATCTGTGTACTGGTTGCACGCCTACCAATCCGTCTTCGGGGAAATCGTCATGCAGATTGATGGTGTGGAGCGGCGAGCAGTGGGGTGGCCTGAATGGGCGATCACCACGCGCATCGAGACCGGAGAGTACCGGCAAACGGTGTGGAAATCCATCTTGTGCCACGAGTCACAACTGGCGATGTATCGCCAGCTCGAACACCTCTCGCAGGACTACCAGAAGGAGCTTTGGGATTGCCAGACCTATTATCGAGCCTTCAGCCGGGTCAATGGCGGTCGCCAGCCTGAGAACGATCTCTTCGCGGGGCTGCGCTAAGTTCTCCGAGCCAGATGATATGGAGGTAGGACTCGTCAAACCTTTCAGGCTCCTACTGCTCATCTGGATGAACAGTAGAACCGACGAAGAGATAGGGGAAGGTGTTGTTTCTCAGACAGCCAGTCGCTTAAACACCGCTTCGGGTACACTTCTCACGATCAGCATGATAAAGCGCCAGTACCAGGGCAGGTAAACTACCTCTTTACGCTGCTTGATCGCCTTGTAGATGCCCTCACCCACCGTGCGCGGGCTGGCGAAGAGCGGTCCCTTTTTGAGCGCCGCCGTCATGGGTGTATCGACAAGGCCGGGCTTGATAGTTATCACAGAGACACCGGACCTGTACAGGCGGCTGCGCAGACCTTGCAGGAAGAGGCTGATAGCCCCCTTCGAGGTGCCATAGACGTAGTTGCTGCGCCGCCCGCGATCTCCCGCCACGGAGGTCACGACGCAGATGCAGCCGCGCCGCTGCTGCTCAAAGTAGTTGCCCAGGATCGTTAAGAGGGAAATCACGCTGGTGCAGTTCGTGGCGAACTCCTTCAGCGTCTCCTCGACGCTCTGCTCGCACATTTGCTCGTCGCCGAGCGTGCCGTGTGAGATCAGCACCGTATCAATGCCGTCCAGCGTGGCGCTGGCCGTGTCGATCAATTCCGAGTGCCGGTCGAGGTCGGCGAGGTCGAGCAGGCAGGTCTCGACGCGCTTCGCGCCGCGCACCTTGAGGTCTTGCGCCACCGCCTCGAGCTTCTCCGCTGTACGCCCAACCAGAAAAAACTCCGCGCCCTCGCTGGCAAAACACTTCGCCGCCTCATACCCGATGGCTGAGGTCGCGCCCAGTAGCAGCATCTTCATTCGAATCTATACCATCCATCGTCGTAGTAGTAGTGACCCGCCGCCAGAAACTCGAAGAGAATTGCGGGTCAACGTAACGGGCGAACTCGCGCCAGCGCGGGAAGTAGCGCTGGAAGCTCTGCGCGGACATACGCGCATCCTTCGCTGGATAAACCGCGCCGCCGCTCTGGCCCACAATCGTATCCAGGTCATCCAGTAATTGCAGCGTCTTCTGACCATGATAAGCGAAATCGAGCGCCAGGGTCAGCCCCGGTCGCGGGAAAGAGAGCAGGCCAGGCGAGGGAACATTCCCAAACTGCTTCAGCACCGTCAAGAATGAGCCTTGTCCCGAACGCCGGATGCGCTCTAGCAGCTCACGCATAGCCTCAGCACCACCAGCAAACGGCACCATGCACTGGTACTGCAAGAAGCCGCGCCGCCCATAGAGCCGGTTCCAGTCCTTGATCGAGTCCAGCGGATAAAAAAACGGGTCATAATGCACAATTTTATGCACTTCACGCGGCACCTGCGAGCGATAACACAGTTCGTTAAACGTCTTCAAGGTCAGTGTATTAAGCAACTGGGGAGGCAGATCAAACGGCACCGCGAGCGGGAGCCTGCCTCGTCGCCTGTCTGGACGCGCCGCTGACTCGTCATGGTGGCCGCGCATGAAGAGACCCCGGCACGCCCCTTTGCCGCCGATCAGGCAATCCACCCACGAAACCGTATACTCGTAATCCTGGTCAGACTGCCTGGAAAGCTGCATAAACTCATCCAGCGAGGCAAAACGAATACGCTCCATGCTGATAAAAGGGTTCACGATAGACTTCAGCCTGAACTCAGCCCACAGGATGACCCCTGTGAGACCCAATCCGCCAATGGTGGCAGCAAAGAGTTCAGAGTTCTCCGTCCGTGAGCAGATCAGTCGCTCACCGTTAGAGCGCAGCAGTTCAAACCGGGTGACATGGCAACCGAACGTCCCCGCCCGGTGATGATTCTTCCCATGAATATCGTTGGCAATCGCGCCACCCACTGAGACATACTTCGTTCCCGGCGTGACGGGCAAAAACCAGCCACGCGGCACAATCAGCTCAAGAATCTCCGCCAGCGAGACGCCCGCCTCGCAGCGCAACACACCCTCCTGCTCATCAAACGCCAGGAAGCGCCGCAAGTGGCTGATATCCAGCACAACACCCCCCTCGTTCAGGCAGCTATCGCCATAGCTGCGCCCATACGCGTAGGGCAAAACAGGCAGTTCAAAGCTCGCCAGGTCTGGCAACTCATGCCGCCAGTACACCGGAATCACTCGCTCCGGTTCCACATCTGGATAGCGTCCC
>DASTKE010000308.1:0-5051 GCA_035716105.1 Ktedonobacteraceae bacterium
GGGGCCATCCAACGGGCGGCGCTTCAGAATTGGCTTCCTGGCCGGACTGGCGGCGGGAGTGGTGGCCTCTGGCGTCATGCTCTTTGCCAGCGTTGCGTATGGCGGGGTTTCGCTGCCGGAAGAACTGGGTTCTGAGATTACCGCGCTGATGCCGCCGGGCATGTTTGAGTACCTGCACCAGCTCATCGGCGGCGACGCGAAAGTCTACCTGTTCTATATTATTCTGGTAGGGCAGTGCCTCGTCTTCGCGCTCAGCGGCGGACTGTATAACCTCGTCGTGGCGCGCATCCTGGCCGCTTCCGGCAAGGCCCGCACCAAAAGGCAACTGGACTGGCTGGATGGTGTGCTGCTGGCCGGAGCGCTCTGGCTGCTGACGGGCCTGCTGTTCCTGCCGGTGACGGGCGCAGGCATCTTCGGCGCGCAACTCTCCAGTGGCTTGCAGAGCACGATGCTCAGCCTCGCCATCGTGGGGCTGGTCTTCGGCTTGCTTTTTGTCCCCATCCAGAACTGGCTGGCAACAAGAATGCCGGGCAAGCGCAGCAATCAAGCCATAGCCGTGAAGCAGGCAGAGGCAGACGAAGACGACGAGCCGGGCATCGGTCTCTCGCGGCGCGACCTGTTCAAGCAGGGCGTGATTATCGCGGGCGTCGCGCTGCTGGGCGTCGGGGCGTGGCGTTTCATTACCGAGGGTGCTGGTACGGCGAGCGCGCCGGTGACGAAGCTGGTGAAACAATTCAAAAGCAAGATCGTTCCACCGCCCGTACCCAACTACGGCGCGATTCAGCCCGCGCAGGGTCTCTCGCCCGAAGTCACCTCCAACGATCAGTTCTATATCGTCTCCAAAAATCTCTTCTCCGACCCCACGGTCGCTGCCGCTTCCTGGAATCTGACGGTCTATGGCGAGGTCGAGCATCCCTTTGAACTCAGCTACCAGCAGATGCTGGCGCAGCCGATGAAGCAGCAGTACGAGTCGCTGATGTGTATCAGCAATGATGTTGGCGGCCAGTACATGAGCAACGCGCTGTGGGAAGGTGTGCCACTGGCTGATCTGCTGCACCGCGCAGGAGTGAAGCCGGGAGCCAGCAAAGTCGTCTTCTATGCCGCCGACGATTACAGCGACAGCATTCATCTGAGCAAGGCGCTGGAGCCGACGACGCTGCTGGCGGTGCGCATGAATAAGGCCACGCTGCCGCAGGGACATGGCTTCCCCGTGCGGATGCTGGTACCTGGCATCTACGGCATGAAGCACTGCAAATGGCTGACACGCATCGAGGTCGTCAATACCAACTACCAGGGCTACTGGCAGCAGCGCGGTTGGAGCGATGCCGCGCCCGTGCGTCTCACCTCGCGCATCGACACTCCCCTGACCGGTGCCACCTTGACCGCCAATAAGCCCACGTATATCGCGGGTGTGGCCTTCTCCGGCAACAAGGGCATCAGCGAGGTGGATGTCAGCGTAGATGACGGTCAGACATGGCGGCGCGCTACGCTCAAGCACCCACTTTCCGACCTCACCTGGGTGCTGTGGGAACTGGACTGGCAGCCGGGCGCTGGCAACTACACTGTGCTCGTGCGCGCCGTCGACCTGGAAGGCAACGTGCAAGACCCCAACGAGGCACCACCCCTCCCAAATGGGTCATCGGGCTACCATACCATCGTCGTATCCGTCTCTTAAGCAAGAGACGGATATTTTTTTTGTTGAAGCAGATGCCTGGTGTCTGAACCACGAACGTGTCCACTTCGGCCAAAAAAGGCTCTCCACCCTTTGGAGGGAAACAGGAAGTCGTAGGACCCAAAAAATATCCAGTAAAAAATTCCTCGCAAAAGTGTCCGGAATCGAGCCAGTCATTGATTGTAGTAATGTAAGGCTCATCAAGGGGGAAATGGGGGAACCCGGATAAGGCCAGCATGATAACGGATGTACAGGTGGTAGAGAGTTTGCGGGCGGGTGATGCACAGGCGTTTCGTTCTTTGATTGAACGATTAGAACAGCCAATCATTGGGTATCTGCATCGGCTCGTCGGCGACCGCGAAGTAGCGCTTGACCTTGCGCAAGATACATTTCTTCAGGTGTATAAGGAGATTGGCAAGACGTCTTTAGATCTTTCTCTGGACGCCTGGATATATCGTATTGCCGCGAATTACGGCCTGCGCTATTTGAACCGGAAGAAGCTGCGTCCATTTACTCAGTTAGACACGAGTGAGGATTTTCACCTCTATCTCGCGGTCGATGGGCCAGAAAATCAGGCGGAAGTTCGCATTCTCGTAGAGCAGGCGCTGCACGCGCTCAAACCCGAAGATGCAGCCTGTTTGCAGTTGCACTACGGCAACGGCTTCACTTACGAGGAGATTGGGCGCATTATGCGCACGAGTTCAGAAGCGGTGCGTAAGCGTGTGGCGCGGGGTGTAGAAAAGTTCAGGGCGTCGTATGGTACGGCTCCCCAAAAACGCAAAGAGCGAGAGAGTAAACGGTAGGCGCTATGGCAGGTCAGATGCAGCCAGAAGAAGAGCCTGGGCGTGCTTCATGGGAACAACAGAAAGGCGAAACGGAACATCCTGGAGATGATCTGCTGCTTGCCTATGTGCGCCGCCAGCACCTTGACAACTGGATAGAGATACATAAGCATATATTGGACTGCTCTGACTGCCGGCAGAAATGCTTGCAATACAACCAGGTGAGCATACAGATTACCTCCTATATGCAAGCGCAAGCCACCCAACACTATCCTTCCATAGCTGATAGTGTGATGGCGCGTATCGAGCAAGACAGCAAGCAGACGTGGGGAAAACGACTTGGGCTTGCGTGGCTTGCGCGTAAGGACTCGACGCCAGGTGTGGTAGAAACAGAACGAGTATCCGAAGAGATGTCGCCTGTCACCGGCTCGCAATTTAGACAGCCGGGAACATTCACTAACAAGCGCACATCCGCCCATATACCGGCCATATTGTCTGGGAAGAAAGTAGCCCGTGCTGGTCTACCGCTCTGGGCAGCCAGCCATGCCATGACGATCCTGGTGCTGATTGCCCTTTTGAGTGTCGCGGTTGCCGCGCTGGCCGCACCTCATATGAGTATTTTTCAGCACAGCACTGGCCCTGCCAGCAGATCATATCAGGTGCCAAGACAAATGATAACGCCGGGCGTGACAAAAGTTGTTGTGCCAGAAGCTACACAACCGGCAAGCAAACCCACGCCGAAGGCAAAACATAAGGCGGTGCCAACAGCAACGGTCGCAGTGACGCCCACGGCAGCGCCAGGGTCGGGTCCAGGTACGCCCGCTATCCGGCTGTGTAGCAAACCAGCCGATATCAGTCAGTGGGTGGTACGCATCTGCGGCAGTGGTTTTAAGCCAAATGACCGCATCTTGCTCTATATTCCCACGTTTAACAGTGGGTATGGGAGTCACTGGGTGCAGCAAATCGCAAGTGCGCAAGGAACGGTACAATATGCGTTTACCATTAATAGTAACTGTAAGTACGTTCCGACCGAGATACTTGCGCTCGATATGACCCATTTCGGGAAGGTGGCAGTCCTGCAAAATATCTCATTCGGTACCTGTCCTGTGCCATCGCCGGCAGCGTCCAACCATACATGGTGACGCGGGCGAAAGGACAGAGAAGACGGAAACGGCAATGCTGGTGGAGCGGGTTAGCGGAAAGGAAATGACCGTTATGGTACGACAGTGCGCATGGTGTCTCCGTTTAATCGACGACGTGGGTACACCTCTATCTTCCAGACCGGAGCCAAAGAACTACAAGGCGACACATGGCATGTGCCTGGAATGCGGTGTGCGCTGGCTGGCGGACGTTCTGAGGAACGATGAGCTGGCTAGTTCGGCGGACAGCTACGAGGTTGAAGCGTCGAGAATGCTGAATGCCGATAACCGGGGAAAGCTTGTCTCCACCCTGATTACGTAAAAAGAATACCCTCTCCTGCTATGGGCGATGTGTTATCGTCGCAAGAGGGCTGGATCACGTTCATGTTGCATCGCATGGACGAGTTGCTCACTCCCCCCAAGGAGCAACGCCGATCCAGCCCTTTTTTTATTTGTAAAAAGCGACCTGGAAAAATCCAGCAGGCCACCCGCAAGGGGATGGCCTGCTGGACTC
The DNA here is from genome assembly GCA_035716105.1 of Ktedonobacteraceae bacterium. Classification (GTDB taxonomy): domain Bacteria; phylum Chloroflexota; class Ktedonobacteria; order Ktedonobacterales; family Ktedonobacteraceae; genus CADDYT01. Next base: position 4,108 of record DASTKE010000308.1, read on the forward strand.
TCCTATTCGGGATGACTCACATTTCACACTACTGCTGGAGAAACTCCAGCATGAAGGTGTTGACCAGTTCTGGCTTCTCCTGCTGCACCCAGTGGCCACTGTCGGCAACATATTTCACCTGAATATTATCCACCCATTGCTCAAGCCCCTTTGTCAGACTGAGACCAAGAGCGATATCCTGCACGCCCCAGATCAGCAGTGTGGACGATGTAATGCGCGGTGTCTCCTCCGCGTCCTGCCCCAACTGAACGGGCAAAGCGCGAAACAGCTGGCGATAATAGCTCAGCGCCGCCGTCATTGCGCCCGGCTTGCTCATCGCCTCCTGATACTTCACCACAATCTCGGATGGGAACGCCTGCTTCTGCACGGCTGCCCCGCGCAACATGCGACCAAAACCCTCGGCATGGTTGCGCAGCAGCGCGTATTCGGGCAGCCAGGGAAGCTGGAAAAAGAAGATATACCAGCTTTTACGCAGTTGCTGCAGCGTGCGCAAGTCGCGCATCATCGCGGCAGGGTGTGGCGCATTCAGCACAATCAGGCGCTCGGTCATCTGTGGATAGCGTGCAGCGAAGGCCCAGGCCAGTGCGCCACCCCAGTCGTGTCCCACAATAACCGCCTGCTCGCGGCCCAAACCCCTGATCAGCCCCGCGATATCAGCGATAAGCGTGGGAACATCATAACCGTTACGCGGCTTATCGCTGTCGTTGTAGCCACGCAGGTCGGGCGCGACGACGGTGTAGCCGTGCCGGGCCAGAAAAGGGAGCTGGTTGCGCCAGGAGTACCAGAACTCCGGGAAACCATGCAGCAGCACCACCAGCGGCCCCTCACTCTCGCCCTGCATGACATAGTGCATACGAATACCGTTCGTGATGATGTCGCGGTGCTGCCACGTCTCTCCTGCAATCGTCATGAGGTGCATTCCTTCTTGATACATAGGGGAAAAA
>DASTKE010000309.1:0-2117 GCA_035716105.1 Ktedonobacteraceae bacterium
CGCCTGCGATAGCCCAAGACGGTCAGCCGCTTCATCAAACTGGGCAACCGCCACTTCATATGGATTGATAATCTCGACAGCCATGAGTTAAGAACCTCCTTAATGTGAGCCAAACACTGGCTCGCTATGCCTCATTGCATAAACAATCTTCATTGCTTCCTACGTAAAAATCTGTATTTCAATTTTGTAGATGTGAGAAAAGCCCGCCCGAAGTTGGGCAGGCTGGTGTCGGGTGGCTATATATAGTATAACATCTCAAACAGGGGCTTTCAAGCCACGTAAAACGTAAAAGATGAGATAGAGAACCATCCGTAGGGCCTCGATCAATCGCGGCCCTACGTCGGTGCTATGCTGTATCCAGGCTAATCCCCAAAACTCCTTTATCGCCCCCGACCTTTTTAATGCTGCGATAAATACACCCCTGACCAATCCCCAAAGTAGAGACCGTTGCCGTTGAGGGTGACGCCATGCACCCAGGAGGGGATGATGGCGGCTATCGCCTGGTGGTCGATGGGCAACCAGCCAACATCGGTGATGGCGATCTGCTCGGCCTTGTTGTAGAGGGCGATACGCGCATCTCCGGTGGTCTGCTCGGCCTGCGCCACCGTCTGGTCAAACTGGGCATTACTCCAGTTACCGTTGTTGTTGGGCGCGTTCGATGTCAGGTTCAGCGTCAGCCAGTCGTAGGGGTCGGGGAAGTCCGCGCCCCACTGCGTAAAGCCGAACTGGATCAGGTGGTTGGCCGTCTCCTGGTTATAGGCATTCAGCTCCACCGAATTCAGCTTCACCTGCACGCCCAGCGCCGTCTGCCACATCTGTTGCAGGGCCGAGGCTTCGGAGAGCGAAACCTGCGAACTGGGATAGGAGAAGGTAATCGGCGGCACCTGACTCACATCGGGATAGACGGAGAGCAGGAGGGATTTTGCCTTCGCCCTGTCAAATGGCAGGCCGGGGAAATTGGGCTGGTAGCCGGGCATACCGGGCGGAATGATCGTCGGCGCGGGCGTCACCGCGTCTTTGAAGACCGCGTGTACCAGCGTATCCCTGTCGGTCGCGTAGGCAAACGCCTGGCGCACGGCAGTATTGTTAAACGGAGGCACCTTGTTGTTGAAGAACAGCAGGTCGGTTTGCAGCAAAGGAGTGCGCATAAAGCCGGGCGTGTTCTGCGCCGTTTGCTGATCCTGCGGCAGGATATTCCAGATAAAGCTGTATTGTCCCGCACGATAGGCATTGTAGGCCGTGTTCGGGTTGTTCACGAAGATCATGTCAACCTCGGTCAGCCGCGTCTTCGCTCCATAGTAGTGCGGATTGGGTACCAGGATCATTTTGACGTTATGGTCCCACTCCTTGACCATAAACGGGCCGGTACCAATAGCGTTCCCCGCCGCGTGATTCACCCAGTTGACCTGCCCATACTGGTTAATAATCTTCTCATTCAGAGGGAAATAGAGCGCGTTGGTAAGCACCTCCAGAAAATAAGGGGTTGGTTTTGCAAGCGTGATCTGCAACGTCTGCGCATCAAGCGCCTTGACACCGGCCAGCGTCTTCGTCTTTCCATTATTGACATCATTCGCACCGACAATACTTCCTTCAAAGAAGCTAGCAATGCCCGATTTCACAGTCGGGAGCAGCGCACGTGTCAAGGTATAGACGTAGGTCTGGGCAGTGACAGGTGTGCCATCGGAGAAAGTGATACCGGATTTTATGTGGAACGTATAGACGGTATTGTTGTTGGAAATATCCCAGGTTGCTTGATCGGGAACTACATTCAAGTTCTTGTCGGATTTGACTAGACCGCTGTAGATCATACCCACTGCGACAGCCGAATTGGCATCCGGCCCAAGCGCTGGATCAAGGTCGCCAATATCAGTCGTTCCAACATTAGGAAAGATAAGCACCTGTTTGGTTGCTGACGAGGAAGTACCATTCGCGCCGGGCGTCGTGGAGTTGCCTCCACTGCAAGCGGCCAGTACGAGAAGCAGAGCACCCAAAAATAGCAATGCGACCGGCGAGCGCCGGACACCTGTATACACGTGATGATACACGAATGGCCTCACTTTCTGAAGCGGCTGGGAAATATCCACAAGGAAGACGTTCCTTGCAGGTGCATTGTACTA
>DASTKE010000310.1:0-3025 GCA_035716105.1 Ktedonobacteraceae bacterium
ATCTTCACCAGCTACATAGGGTTCTTTATCGTCGCGATTGCCACAACGTTTCTCTACACCTGGATCTTCAATCACACAAAAGGAAGTGTGCTGATCGCGACACTCACCCATGGTTTCGGCGACGCCGCTGTTTTTGTGGCCCTGCTCGTCCCCGCGCATCTTGTCGTCACAGGGTGGGCGCGCCCCTTCGTCTACGGAGGCTGGCAGGCGGGTAATATCGTGATATTCGGTGCCTGTGCGCTGCTGCTCCTCGTCTTTACCAGGGGTCGCCTTGGTTACAAGCCGGAGCAAAACGCGCAACTCATCGAGGTGCCTCAACCAGCAGAGACGCAAGCGTAAAGGGATAAGATACCCGTGAGCTTTTTGCAAAGGTACACGCCGACAAACAAACAAGCCAGCGTCTATTCTCTATGGAACATACGCCTGGATGGGCGCTGGCTCGTGCTGGCTCGCATCTTCTGGATGATATTCGTTGCCTGTATCCTGAGCATTTTTGTCGTGGGTATCTTCAGCTTCTATTCCCGGCATGGCAACCTTGAAGCAGCCATAAGTGGCGATCCGGCACATCTAGATTCCTCAATCAATGGCTATACCAGATTCAGTTTGCAGCTCCTCTACATTATGGGTGGGCCTACCACACTCAACATCGTACTGGCGGCCATCTCGTCTTTTGTATGGATTACCGTCGGAATGGTGGTATTCTGGCGCAGTTGGGGAAAGCCGGAAAAATGGGGAGCCATGTTCGTTTCGCTCACGCTGGTGCTGTTTGGAGTCAACTTCTCGCCTTTCTTGTCCCTGATGTACGTACACACTGGAATATACTCTCCCTGGCGACTGCTCATCACCCTTGTACAAGTGCTTGCCTATATCTTCATGGGCCTTTTCTTCTGTCTCTTTCCAGATGGGCGCTTTGTTCCCCGCCGGGCGTACTGGTTTGCTCTTCTCAATACAGCCTACCAGGTGTTCTTCATCGCACCAACTAGTGCTTCTCTCTCTGTAAACCACTGGCCACCGCTCGTCTTCGCTTTCGTAGAGGTAAGCTTCATCCTCGCCTTCATGTTTGCCCAATTCTACCGCTTCCGGCTTGTCTCTGGCAGCATAGCACGCCAGCAGACAAAGTGGGTCGTCTACGGCATGGCGATGGTTATGGCAGCATATACCGCGCTTGTCCTGCTCACGTTCCTCTTTCCACCACTCAGCCAGCCCGGCCCCTCGTTTCTCTCACAATCGATCAGCGTGGTGCTCATGCCTTTCGTGACGTTCCCCATTCCACTCACGATTGGCATCGCCATGTTGCGCTATCGCCTCTGGGATATCGATATACTGATCAATCGCACGCTGATCTATGGCACACTGAGCGTTGTGCTTGCGCTCATCTACTTCGGCTGCGTGGTACTGCTCCAACAGCTATTTCAGGCCATTACCGGGCAAGGCTCGACACTGGCAATAGTCGGCTCGACGTTGATCATCGTCGTCCTCTGCCGCCCTCTGCAACGCCGCATTCAGACAATGCTTGATCGACATTTCTACCGCCGCAAATACGATGCCAACAAAATCATCGCGGCCTTTAGCGTTCGCTTACAGAGTCGCAGCGAACTCGACCTGTCCACACTGACCGGCGATATTCAAGCAGTCGTCCAGGAAACCATGCAACCCACCCATGTCTCGCTCTGGGTATGCCAGAGAGCAACAGATGCCACGAAAGTGCAGAATAGAGAAAACGAACGATTCTCAAACTAAGAGTATGATACAGCTGTATCACAGCAGGTTCTGCTCGATGGCAAAGCGGGTCGCGGCGCTGCGTGAGGTCACATCCAGTTTGTTGAAGATGGAACGCATGTGGGCATTGACGGTGTGGATACTGACAATCAGTTGATCGGCAATTTCGGCATTCGTCAAGCCCTGAGCGACCAGGCGCAGCACCTGCGCTTCGCGTTCGGTCAGCCCGGCGGGATGCGCTGCGGCAGGTGCCTCAATCGTGGGTGGTAGCGGTTCCAGCAGAATGTCTTCTGGCGTGGTGAGCGCCTCCTGTGGTGACATCCTTCGTCCTTCGGCCTTTGCCGTTGCAAAATCTTTCTCACCCAACGTGACTTGCAAGCGCTGCACTACCCGTTCATAGTCGGCGCGTTCAAGTTCGTTCATATTGGCGTTCACGTCGAATCGCGTCTCGGCTGCGCCTAAGAGACGTGCCGCCTGCCGGTAGCGGCCTTCCGCTGAGGAAACAGCCGCCAGACCGATGAGATGCAGACCAACGTGGCTCTCATCTTCCATCTCTTCGGATAGGGATAAGCCTTCCTGGTGCGCCGCCGCCGCTAGCGCCATATCTCCCTGCAGCCAAGCCGCGTATCCAATACTATGCAACGCAACCGTGATGAGAAGCTTGTCACCCAGTTCGCGAAAGAGCGTGAGGCTTTCCTGCACGAGAGCCACGGCCAGCGGCAGATCGCGCTGTAAAGCCGCCAGGTAGCCCAGGTTCTGCAAGGTAGCAGCCATGAGTGACTTATCGCCCAACTCACGAGCCATCGCCAACGCCTCCTGAGCCAGTACCTTCGTCTGCTCCAGATCTCCCAGGCGCCCGGCAATGCTCGATAACGTCGAGAGAGCTTCGGCTATATGAAATGTATCACCCAACTCCCAGGCCAGAATCAGACACTCCCCGGTATACGCCTTCGCCTGCTCCAGGTCTCCCTGCTTCCAGGCGATGAAACTCAACATAGCGAGTACCAGGGACAGTTCCCAGATGAAGTTATGGGTGCGGCACAAGGCTTCGCTTTCCGCTAACAACTGGCTCGAAGCCATATTATCACCCTGCACATGCAGGAGCATACCCAGCGCACACAGCGCGTAGGCCAGTGCCTGTTTGCTATCGAGTGTACGACAGAGAGCGACACTCTCCTCCAACGCAGCGCGTGCCGCTTCGTAATTGGCAAGAAAGTAATCCAGCCTTCCGGCGAGCGCGAGCACTCTGGCGCGGGCCAGAGTTGGCCTCTCAGCCTGCGGCAATGCCAGCACGGCCTCCAGCCAG
>DASTKE010000311.1:0-3175 GCA_035716105.1 Ktedonobacteraceae bacterium
TATATGGTGGGGGGAACGGTACGCGATGTGTTGCTCAATCGCGGCCAATCCAACGACGCGGACTTAGCAACCGATGCCACGCCTGAAGAGATCAAGCGCCTGGTCGCGCCAACGCATCCAACGGCGGTTGTGCTGGTGGGAGAGCGTTTTGGCACCGTGCGCCTGCATTATGGCAGTGATATCATCGAGATCACAACCTTCCGCAGCGAGCGCTACAACCCGGAGTCGCGCAAGCCGGAGGTGTGCTTTGGCACCGATCTCAGAGACGACCTGCTGCGGCGCGACTTCACGATCAACGCGCTGGCCCGCGATCCACTGAACGGGCATATCATCGATCTCTTCGATGGGCGGCAGGACCTTGAAGCGCACGTGCTGCGCGCCGTTGGCAACGAGGCGGACAAGCGCTTCGAGGAAGACCCCCTGCGCTTATTGCGCGCCATCCGCTTCGCCGCTCAGTTGAATTTCACCATCGAGCCGGAGACGAGACGGGCGATCATCCGCCAGGCTCCCACGCTGCAAAAGATCAGTCGCGAGCGCATTCGCGACGAGATGAACAAGTTGTTGCTTTCTCCACATCCGGCAAAGGGCCTCGACCTGCTGGTTGAGCTGGGCTTGATGCCCTATATCATTCCAGAGGTGATGGAATTGCGCGGTGTCAGCCAGCAGCCGACGCCGTTAACGCAGCGCATACCCGCCTCGAAAGATGTGTATGCACATGTGCTGCGCGTAGTGGAACGCTCCTCCCCACGTCTCAAAACGCGCTGGGCCGCGCTGCTGCACGATATCGCCAAGCCGCGCACGCGCACAGTTGAAGACAACAAAGTGCATTTCTTTGGACACGAGGATGTCGGCGCACGTATGGCCTACGACATTCTCAAGCGCCTGCATTTTGACCGCGACTTCATTGAGAGCGTTTCGCGTATCGTGCGCCTGCACATGCGTGCCAATGCTTACGCCTCCGATTGGACGGATGGCGCGGTCCGGCGGCTCATGCTGGACAGCGGCGACGACTTTGCCGACCTGCTCGATCTCTCACGGGCCGATATCACCAGTTACCGGCTCGACAAGGTTTCGCGTGCCGCCGCCCGTGTAGCTGAACTGGGCGAACGCTACCGGCAACTGAAAGAGGAGGCCAAGCGCGTTCCGCTCAAGAGTCCCCTGGATGGCAACGAACTGATGGCGCTGTTCGGACGCGGACCCGGCCCCTGGCTGCGGCCCGTCAAAGAACACCTGCTAGGTCTGGTGATTGACGGTGAGCTATTTCCCAACGACAAGGAAGAGGCCACCAGGATCGCCCGCGAGTTTTTGGAGCGCGAGGAGGGGCAGGAAGGGCATTGACTGTTAGCTTCCTGCATGATGATAGAGAGAAGGTACCACCTATGGCAAAAGCAAACAGGGCAAGCACCCATAAGTCGGGTGCCAGCAATATGACCGGAAAAAGCGCTACCGGTAGCTCGAACAGTTCCGGCAGATCGACCAATAAGAATGCGCCGAAAGGCGATACGATGAAAATGCCGTCTGAGCAGGCCGCTGCTACTTCGACGCCCGCCGCTCGCACTGGTACGAGTAGGGGTAAGCCAGCAGGAAAAGGCAATCGACCGGTCGTAGGCGGCTCCGCCGTAGTCGGCGCAAAGTCGACGCAGCCCAGGGAGACGACCTCGACCAATCCGCAACAGCAGCAGGCCGAGAGCTATAACCGCGTCATGCGCCGCCGTATGCAAAAGATGGGTACAGGCCCGTACAACGACACGGCCAATACGATGCAGGAGCAGCGCAAGAAGCGTGTCGAGCGCAAGAAGCGGCGCACCGAGGAGCTGCGCCAGCAGGTGACGAGGGGGCCGCGCCCCAACCTCAGCCTCGGTCGGCGCAATACTATCTTCCTGATCGCCATGGCCGCCATCATTGTCGCCATCATCGTCATAGCGATTATCGTCAACCACCCATTTTAAATAGAGAAGCAGTGCATCAGCAAACGCATAACGAGCAGCGAGTGTTTGCTGATGCACTGTCTCAATAAGTGAGTAAGAGACGATCCGCTACAATTTCCTGTTCAAGCGTTCGCCCATCCATCTGAAAGCGCTTGAGCATCGACCGTCCACAATTCACCAGCGCTTCACGCTCAAAAAGACCCTGTGGAATGGGGAGATGGCAGCTAAGGTTCCCTGAACGCTTTGTGCCATCAATACTTAACGCCACATGCACCCCCCGCGCTTTACAGCGATAAATGGCCTCAAAAAGTTGCTTCAGATCGAATGATTGCGCTCCATATAAAATGGTCTGACTGTGGCTATAAGGTGGGTCGCAGTAAATCAGGTCGCCGGGTTCTGCCATCTCCATAGCTTCCCGGTAATCCATAAGTACGAATCTTGTTCCACTAGTCAATTGTCTCCATTCGTCTACCCGACGTGAGAATGTTTCAGGATTGATAGGGGTATGAGGTCCGCAGGGAGTGGACATGTAGCCATCTCTTTGTCGAAAACGTACTACCCCTCCATAGCAGGAGCGACAGAGGAAGAGTAAATCTGCTCCATTTGGATGGGCATTGTATGCCGCCTTAATTTTTTCATATTCCTCCACCTTGTTACCGCTCATCATGCTCTGCCATCTCTCAGCGTACCAGGATTTGAGCGTTTCAGGCGCATCCTGAAGCGTTTGCCAGATAGTTAATAATGGCGCAAATAAATCTGAACCCATAGCTCGTTCAGGTGCCAGTGTTCCTAGAACGGCACCACTTCCTAGAAACGGCTCAATATAGGTTCCATAGGCAGCAGGGAAATAGGAAATAATTTCGTGTGCGAAGCGCTGCTTATTGCCAATCCATTTAAGCAACTGCTTTTTAGGCTTCGGTGCCTGCTCTTCAATAGCAGGGAAGGCGATATCATCGAACAAAGAAAGCTGCATACACACATCCTTACATAAGATTGCTGATACGATTTCCTAAAACGCATGTACCAGTATTATATACTATACATTTTACAACGGAGGTGCGTATCAACCTGGGGAAAGGATATTCTAATTTGGGATATCTGTCAAGAACCCTTATATTTTACTGATGAGCAAAAATATTTACACATCAGATCAGGAACGATTACAGGCACTTCTTCGCCAGATCAGGCATGAAGCAGGATTACGTCAAATTGATCTGGCTCAACTTCTCGGCCAATCCCAATCTTTT
>DASTKE010000312.1:0-11942 GCA_035716105.1 Ktedonobacteraceae bacterium
TTTTTCCCATCGCAGCCGGTTGCGAGGTAGCACATAAGAGAAGCGGGAAATATTTATATATTTGTTTACATTCTCGCCTTCTCTTTTATGGACGCTGGCATATCGAGTGATTGTGAAGATAATGGTTGATGGCGGGAAGCATGAAACGCAGCGAACAATCAACGTTTCCGCCTCTTCCTCACCCCTGGCAATTCCTGTAGAAGCTCTTTAATGCATCTGCTGGTAGACCCTCCCCTCTCTGAACCCAACACATATTTTGTGCCAACGGAGCAGAACAATTAGGGGGTAGAAGCCTGCCTTATAGAGTTCAAGTCTGTGACCTGGAATGCATCTTCGTTAGAGCAGGGTGAGTGCAACCAGACCACAGGCCAGGAGACAGCTCATTGAAGCGAACTTATCTCATTAGATGAGTCGGTTGACGCTGAAGCAACGGCAGGTTTGCGCGGCTTGCGGCCCGGCAACGCAAAAAACACCGCCAGGAGAAGATTCACAACCATACTGGCAGGAGCACTGATAAAGGCCAGACCAAAGGAGACGATGTAAAAGAGAGGACCGAAGCGATACTGGTCGGTGATGGCCTGCACCTCGCGCTGATTCACGTTCTCTCCCAGCAGCCGATTCTCTTTCGCCGCGTAGCGCCAGAGCAAACTAAAGGCAACCGCCATGACAATGGAGGTGCCACAATAGAGCAACACAGCTACATGTTGATTTGGCAGCAAAATGTACCTGGCCACCAGATCGGTCGGATATGGAATGAAGACGATGACCAGCAAAAGCAACAGGTTGAGCGCCATCAGCACGGTATCCGCCTTTTTGATATGGGTGAACAACCGATGATGATTTATCCACATCACGCCTATGGTGGCAAAGCTTGTGACAAAGGCAAAGAAGTTCGGTAACTGGTCGCGAAACCAGAGGAGTAGATCACCTGATTCAGTGTTCGGTGGCGGCTGAAAACTCAATACCAGTAAGGTAATGGCAACGGCAAACACCCCATCGCTAAAGGCTTCAATGCGACCGGTGCCTTTTTCTTCATCCATATCTCGAACCCCCTTGTAAACGTTTCTTCGAGAGTATACCTGATGTTGTCATTGACGACAACGGAAATTCGGATAGGTAATTACCTGGAAAAATGGGCAGGTCAAGAAGCTCTAAAACAACAAATATGACCTTTGACACTTTGAAACGCTGTACGTATGACATATAATAAGGACGTATACAAGAACTATTCTCATCTTTCGGAAGGAGTCATTATACATGCGCAATCCTATACGCGGTATCACGAATACGCTTGCCGGGGCGCTGGCGCTGGTTGCCGTTCTGCTGGCCTTTGTCTTTGCCGGAGGCAGCGGCTTTAACCTGCCCGTCTTCTTTTTCGTCATGGCTTTTGTTGTCATCATCAGTTCCCTCGGCTCGCTGCGACCACGCGCCATCTACGGAAGCTTTTATGGGGCCGTCTGGATGATTATGCTCGCGCTCTTCTTCCTGACAGGCTCGTGGCTCTGGTTCCTGGTTGGTGCCGTTATCAGCATGATTCTGAGTGCGTTGATGAGGCCACTGCTGGGTGCGCTGCTCGGCATGGGCTTCCTGGCTGCCATGCAAGCGAGCCAGCAGCCGCAGCAACCCTATCAACAGCCGTATCAGCAGCCTTACCAACAACCGTACCAGCAGGGATACCAGCCTCCGGAGCAAACCTATCAAGAGGGTGGGCAGCAATACCAGTATCCCGGTCAACCAGGGCAATCAAGCCAATCGGGGCAATGGGCGCAACCAAAGGAAGAGACACAGTACGAGCAGCCCCAGGCACCGTATCCCCCGTATCCTCCACAGCAGATGCCGCCGCAACAATAGGAACTTTTCGCGGCATTGTCAAGGGTTCGCGTTCAGCCCGTCGTTGACACGTACCCTTCCAAAAGATAAGATCAAGCGGTACAGTTGAATTGTACCGCTTGATCTTTATATTTCTTGAGAGGAGCCACAGAAGATGGCATTGACAGACTTCGCAGGAGCAGTCGCGGTAATCACCGGCGGGGCAAGTGGTATCGGGCTGGCAACGGCCCAGGCACTACACGCGAAAGATACGCATGTTGTACTCGCGGACATCAACCAGCAAGGCTTGCAGCAGGCGGAGCAGCGCGTTCGCCAGGGCAATGCCGGAGCTACGGGCGATGTGCGCGGCATCTATACAGACGTGACGGACGAGGCATCGGTACAGGCCATGATGCAGCAGGCGATGGATGCACACAGGCGCGTCGATCTGGTTGTGACCTGCGCCGGTATCGGGCGTGGCGGCGCAATCGACACGTTCACCGCACACGAGATGGAGACCATGATGAACATCAATTTCATGGGGACATTCCACTGCGTGCGGGCGGCGCTCCCAACCATGCGCCAGCAGCAGAGCGGCCATTTCGTTTTTCTCAGTTCGGTGGCCGGAAAGCTGGGCGTCCCCATGCTGAGCGGCTACTGCGCGTCGAAATGGGCAGTGCGTGGCTTCTCCATTGCGCTGCGCGCAGAACTCTACGGCACAGGCATCGGCATTACAACCGTCTATCCCGCCTGGGTGGATACGCCGATGATTCATCAAGAGGACGATCCCCTGCTCAATCTCAACGTCCAGGCGCTGCTGACACCGGGACAGGTGGCACAGCAGATCGTGCAGGCCGTCCAGGAAGGCCGCGGCGACCTGACGCTGGCCCCCAATCCTGATATCCAGGCCGCGCTGCACCTCATGCAAAGCGATCCTGAGCGCGCCGAGATATCGGCAGGCAAAGCGTATCGCCGCCGCACAAGCCAGGGATAGCAAGTTGCGGTGCGCAGCGGCTGGCATCGGTGAGTAGCTTTGAGCAAGAGCGAGCAGTGGCAACAATTGCCATGATGAAAGCGAGGAAGACGATGACGGATGCCCGGTCGACGGCAGGCAGTATCACCTGGCAGGTTGCGCAGGAGGCAATCATCAATCTTGGCGGCGCACGAGCCGTGCTGATGCAACTGGCCCATCCGCTCGTAGCCGCCGGGGTAAGCGACCATAGCAACTACCTGCGCGATCCCATAGGCAGGACGGAGCACACCTACGTGCTGGGCCAGATGCTCACCTTCGGCTCCATAACGACCGCCCACAAAGCCGCTCGTACCATCAATCGCCTGCACTCCCATGTATCCGGCACGCTAGCTGGCGACGCGGGAGCCTTTGCCAGAGGCACGGCATACAGGGCGCGAAACCCGGAACTCTTGCTCTGGGTTCACGCCACTTTGATTGATACCATCCTGCTCATCTACCCCATGCTCGTCAGGCCGCTGAGCGAGGCGGAGCAAAACCAGTACTACCAGGAATCGAAAGAATTGGCTCACTTGCTCGGCCTCTCGCCCTCTGCCATGCCCAGAACCATTGCCGACCTACGCCAGTACGTCCACGATATGGTGTATAGCGACAAGCTGGCGGCTACACCGGAGGCCCGGCAAATCGCTCGCGTCGTGCTCTTTCCACCAACTCCCAGAGCGCTGCACCCGTTCTTGCTCTTCAACCTCCTCTTCACCTGCGCCACCTTACCAGCGCCCGTGCGCGATATCTATGGCCTGGAATGGAGCAATGTCCAGCAACACCTTTTTGATCTCTCGGTGTTCGGCATCCACACTCTTGTTCCGCGCCTGCCCATGAAACTGCGCGTCGTACCCATCACCCGGCGCATGATGGCACAGGCGGTACATATGCCGCCAGGAGCATGAGATGCCCCAATCCTCCAGCCTTACCAAACAAAGAAAGCTACACACCATGAATGATGATATAAACACCGATAAAGAGCGCATCGCTGGCCTTTATAATCGTGTGGCTCTGGTCTATGGAGCCATCGGACCAGCTGTCTTCGATCATTTTGGGCGACGGTTAGTCGATGTGCTGGCTATTCCAGAGGGAGCGCGAGTGCTGGATGTCGGCGCGGGGAGAGGTGCGAATCTCTTTCCGGCAGCGACAAACATAGGAGACACGGGCTATGTCACCGGCATCGATATCGCCGAAATGATGGTGCAGGAGACGAACACCGATATCCAGCGCCGGGGTCTGCGCAACGCCGAAATGTGCCAGATGGACGCCGAGCGGCTCGACTTCCCTGATGCCTCGTTCGACTACGTGCTGTGCAGCTTCGCCTACTTCTTCTTTCCCGACCTGCCGCGAGCGCTTGCCGAGTTCTATCGAGTCCTGCGCCCGCACGGCAAAGTCGCCATCAACCTCCTCGGTGGACAAGAAGACGAACAATGGCGCTGGTACGAACAATTACTGGTCGAGTATCACCAGCGCTACCATTTCCCCATCTCCGCTGGCGGAGGAACCGGCCACTGGACACCAGAAAACTTCGCGCACCTGCTGGCGCAGGTCGGCTTCAGCGATATTCAGTTTGTGCCAGAAGAGCCGGAGTTTGTCTACCGCGACGAGCAGGAGTGGTGGGATTCCCGCTGGACGCATGGCAGCCGCTACGCCCTGGAACACATGCCGCCGGACATTCTCAAGCAGTTCCAGGCCGAGGTCTTTGCCTGGCTTCCAGCGCTGAAGCAGCCGGATGGCTTCCACAACCACTGGCGGCAGATTTTCACTATCGGGACAAAACCGGCAGTGACTTAACGCTGTCCCCACCAGGAGTTGGCGAACATCTCGCTGGCGTGCGCCACTTCGGCACCCAGTGCGTGCAAGCGCTGGACAATGCTCTGATTTCTGGGCTGGCCCTCCTCGTCGAAGGCTGCGCGGCTGTCAGGTACGGATACCATGGTGGGCGCGACCCAGGCGCGCATGGCACGGGCAGCAAGAATCATGGTGGTCAGCGTGTTATTGCCCGTTCCCGACGTACCAAACTGCACCGCCAGCACGCCGACGACTTTCCCCTCCAACCGGGGAGGACGATCATTGCCTAGAAGTTCCATGTAATCCAGCGCGTTTTTCAACGAACCACTGATGGTGTTATGGTAGGTGGGAGAGGCAAGAATAAGTCCCTGGGCCTCGCGGGTGGCATCCAGCAGGGTGAGAATAGCCTTGCGCCCCTCTGACGTGTAGCCATCCAGTTCATACGTCCCGTCAAACATCGGCAGGGAAAGGGATGCGAGGTCGAGCAAGCGCGTTTCAGCACCCGCGCTTTTCGCTCCATCCAGCGCGGCCTGCAGTGCAAGGACGGTAGTCGACCCTGTGCGCAAACTGCCGCCAATACCGAGAATAATTGCCATATCTGCTCCAAATATTTCCTGTTGTGTTCTCTCATGGGGGTGTTTTCGTTTTCTTACTTTAACCCCTCTCTATAGTTATAGGGCATCTATGGCGCTTAATACCAGTTGTGAGAGAGGTGGAGGTTCCCCTTGCACGAAGGCGGCATCTATGCTATAGGACATAGAGAGTATTTTCTCAGCAAGAGGAAGGGATCGCTATTCATTATGTCGAAGCAGACAGAACAACATACAGAGCAGAGCAAAACAACTGGCAAGCTGCCACTGACGCTGGTGGTCAATGGACAGGCATACGAGGCAGAGGTCAATCCCCAGGAGATTTTTCACGAGGCGCTTGAACACGCGCTGTCGGAGGGTCTGCTGGTGGGGCATCGCATCCGTATCAGCACGCCGGGGGGCGAAGAGGTTTTTCCCGATATGTTCATTGGTGAGAGCGTGACGCACTTCAACACGCGCACCTTCCATGTGGAGGCGAAACCGTTGAGCGAGGCAACTTCAGAGGGTAGGGAGCGCACATGGACGAACTTCGGCTTTGACCACCTGGCTATTACCGTTGCCGACCGCGAAGACGCCAAAAACTTTTTCAGCGAGGTGCTGGGTATGACGATTGTGCGCGACGACCGCCACCAGACGGTGCTGACGACGGGCAACACGGCCATATTCTGCTTTGGAACGGAGAAGGCACCGCTCTCAGATGGCCTGCCCAGTCGCTGGCACCACATCGGCTTTGTCGTCGATAACCTGGATGCCGCCTATCACCATCTCGCTCGTCACGCGCAACTGCGCCGTGAGCGCTACGGCAACGGCTCCGGTTCCATCTCGTCCGATTTCACGCTGCTGGAACGCAACGAACGCTGGTCGCTCTACTGCCATTACCGCAACGGCGATACACGCCTGATGATTCAACTGTCAGAAATCAAGCCTGAGAACCGGGGCTTCATCAACCCGCATCACTTTGCCGACAACATGTACGATTACTTGAGTGGTCACTACGGCGTGCGCTTCGAGGACGAGGAAGCGCTTGAGCAGGAGCAAGATAAAATGGATTAGTGTGAAACGACGCCCGTGGCGAAGAACGCCAGCACAATTAGCCAGCTAATGACGAAAGCAATTAAGAGCTGCAACGCCACTCTAGATACAGGCAGGCGAAAACGACGCGAATGCTGAGTTACCGCCGGTACTTTAGCGCTGATACCATTCATAGCCATGAGGTTTCTCCGTTTTTCATTTCATAGGATGCTTTCCAGATGTAATAGCTGGAAAGCATCTTCATTTGATATAACGGAGAAATGGAATATTTGCTAACATCCTCCTCCAAAACGGCTATATGCACCGGCTAAAGTTCTGGATTACTATCGACGAAAATTGCGTGCGCGACATTCGTCACACTCACAACTGGCGCGCAGTTTTTCGTAGGTGTAGATGCCGGTATGATGGCCGTCCTCCCAGACGGGGGTCAGGCCGTAGCGGCCAACCGGTTCTATGTTGACCAGCGTGGTCTCCTCGGTGCTCAGATGTTGTTTTTTAGAGAGCACTCCTGGCTGTCCACCTTCGCCTGCGCACCAGGCACAGGGGCAGGCCCAGCGCAGCGCTTCCCAGCTATGAACGCTCTCGTGCTCATCGCTCCATGTCAGGAGAAGCTGTCGATGCTCCTCGTCCAGCAAAAATGAGGTTGGCGATGGATGATCGTATGGCATAGGTTTTTCCTTTGTTAGGGGTATGTTTTGCTCAGGATTGAGTTGTCGAATAGCTTGCAAAGGCTATTCGACAACTCAATCCTGAGCGAAAGAGACTTCTCTATAACTAATACTGACACCATTATATGCTCTTCCCGCCGAACCGTCTACCATCGAAATGGAGTCCTTGAGGGAGAGTTTGTAGGGGCGATATTCCCATTGAATAAGGTAAATAGATGAAAAGTTACCGTCGAGAAGTCCATGACGTTGTACTAAACATAAGTGGACTCAGGTTTTTTATGCAAGAATAAGTATCAGCGTTAAACCATAGCATAGGGCAAGGGGGAAAGTGTTTTTATGTTTGCAACAGTGATCATTGTCACAATAGCCGCTTTACTGTTTGCCTCAATCGGTACATTGATAGCTCTCAAAATACAATATCGCTATTTACAGGGGACACGTGTTCAGCATAAAGCATGGGAACATGCTCAGGAAGGATATTTGCGCAACTGGGAAACCAGGCAGGAGAAACGTTCTCTCGGCGTAGAATCGAGGATAACAACTCGTGTACAGCAGATCGAAAAAGATTGGCAGGCATGGGAGAGAAAAGATGCTGGACGCATTGAGACGCTGACACAGCAGTATATACAGATATCCGCGGATCTGCACGTCGAACGCGAACTGGCGCGCCTGCCCCTCGTTGAGGAAACGCCGCTCGTTTTCAATAGCAACGGGCAGCACTCAGCAGAGTTCACATCCTGGCAACCACCAGCGCTTGCACGAGCAGACCTCTCCGGGCGCGACCTCTCCCATCGCTATCTGGGGCAGGCCGACCTGCGTGAAGCCCAGTTACGCGGCGCAAGCTTCTTCATGTCCGACCTGTCTGGTGCCTGCCTCGCCGGTGCCAACCTGACCGAGGCCGACCTGACCGGCGCAAATCTCTCCTATGCCGACCTGCGCAACTCCGTTCTCACCAACGCCAACCTGCAAGTCGCTGATCTGCGCCACGCCGTCCTACTCGGCGCGGACCTGCATAGTGCGCACAACCTCACTACGCAGCAAATATACTCGGCGATCTACGACCACACAACCCAACTCGACGCAGACGTTGACCTCACCATGCCGCGTCTGCCGAGCATTTCACGCTCGATGCTCAATCAGGCCACGCGCAGCCAGACCCTTGAGGTTGCACCCCCTGTACAGCCAGCACCCACAACACTCGAAGCCGAAACCAATCACGAGGCGGAAGCAGCGCGGACCGAAGCACCCAGCGCAGAAAGTACAGCCAGACTCACTGAGAAAATACCGGATGGAGCTGCCCTGCTAGAGGCGGCAAGCACTACCACTTTCAGTGCCGAGGCTCCTGAACCACTCTCTGACGTTGAAGCAACTAACACGGTTGACATGGTTGACTCCGCTGACGTGGGTGACGTAGTTGAAACAGTGGAAGCATTAGAAGTCGCGGGAGAAGCTTCCCTCATATCCGGGGCAGAAGTACCAGAGCCAGAGATGATCGAAGCGGAAAGATCACTGCTTGCGCCGCTCGTATTTCCTCGCACCATCGAGGACGTTGCAGAGGACGATACGTTTGTAATGCCAGCGCTGAATGGACACCATTCTGAGAAAATAGCTCCTTCAGCGGCAGATGAACCGCAGCCTCAAGAACATACTTCTGAGCCTGAGTCTGACCCCTCGTCATCACTAGAACCAGACGGGAATGCAGAAGATCAGCAAGATAGACGCATTCTGAATGCGCGCAAAAACAAACATAATACTCCAAATGCACCAATTGATATTGCCACACAAAAAGGGAAATATCACAGCACTGGCAAGAGGCGCGTGCGAGCGCGTTAATCAGCGTCATTCTCGATTGAGACAAAAGAAGAGTGTACCAGTGGGAATTCTCACCGGTACACTCTTCTTTTCCATGTGCTATACTAGCAAGGATGGGCGGGGCGGCGGTTGGGAATCCCCCGAAGGAGAGTGTAGCATGACAAACGAACAGCAATTACCCCTGACAGGAAAAGTGGCACTCATCACGGGCAGTAGCCAGGGTATTGGCCGTGCAACTGCCTACAGGCTTGCGCAGTCAGGAGCAGATATTGTGGTCAACTATCGTAGCAATGAAGAGGCCGCTGCCGAAGCAAAGGCCAGTATTGAGTCCCTGGGGCGGCGCTGCGTAGCAGTTCGGGCTGACGTAAGCCAGGAGGAAGAGGTGGCACACCTCTTCGCGGAAGCAACCTCGGCACTGGGTCCCATTACCATTCTAGTCAATAACGCGGGAACCACTCGCGATAAGCTTATTCTTCAAATGTCGCTTGCCGATTTCGAGCATGTGATGAATACCAATCTTAGATCGGCATTTCTTTGCACGAAAGCCGCGCTGCGTCCGATGATGAAGGCTCGCTGGGGACGCATTGTCAACATCTCTTCCCCTGCCGGACTGCTCGGAAACGCGGGTCAGGCAAATTACTCCGCCTCGAAGGCTGCCATTATCGCGCTGACGATTAGTACAGCCAGGGAGATGGCATCGCGCAATATTACCGCTAATGCCATTGCGCCCGGCTTCATCCCAACAGAACTGACCTCTACACTAACAGAGCAACAGCGCAAAACGATGCTGGACTCGACGCCCGTGGGGCGTTTTGGCACCCCTGAAGATATCGCCATCGCCATCAACTTCCTCTGCTCCCCGGAGGCGAGTTATATCACGGGTCAGATACTTAGTGTCGATGGCGGAATAGCGATGCACATCTGATTCGATATTCCTATTCATATTTCTCGTGAAACAATTTGGGTGTAGATCTTCTCTAAATGGGTAACTTAGACCCTTGTAAAGGAGACTATACCCATGTCATTGATTGAGACAGAAGAGACAAACAAGTTCACGTTTGAGGCGTTCGCTTCGCATCCTTTTTATACCGTAATTAATCGTTCGCTCGTCCGGCAGGCACTCGCCCATTTAGAGACACGTCCCACGGGAGAAGCCGTCACCATTGTCGATATGGCTTGTGGAACAGGGGCCGTGACGCGCCTGATCGCTGAAGAGATGGCATACCAGGGTCGTCCGGCACACCTGATCGGCGTTGATCCCTCCGCCGAGGCGCTGCGCCGGGCAGAGAAGGGCATGCAGGAGATAGGGGCAAAAGCCGATTTCATTCAGGGAGAGGCCGACGCTCTGCCCAGAATCGTGCGCAATGCCGATGCCGCCTTTTTCTGCAACGCTATTCACCTCGTCCCGGATAAACTCGCGGCCTTCCGGCAAGTGTTCTCCATTCTGGCCCCTGGCGGCATCTTCGCCTGCAATAGCGCGTTCTACACCAACACCTACGTTCCAGGGACCGAGCGTTTCTACCATCTTTGGACACGGCGGGCGCTTGGCTGGCTGCGGAAAGAACATCCCACCGTGCGCCCCTCACGCAACGAGAAAGCCATGGCCATGCAGTGGCTCAATCCCGGTGAATACATCGACCAGCTTAAACAGAGTGGCTTCGAGCGTGTCGATACCGTAGAGGAAAGTGAAATGATCTCGGTCGATGCCTGGCGCGACCTGGGCCAGTACTGGCTCTTTATCGAAGGAGCCTTGCCCGGTGTACCGCTCTCGCTCGGTGCCGCCGCCCTTGAGGCCGCAGTCTACCAGGTAGGCCAGGAACTGGATCTGACTGAAGTGCCGCGCAACTGGCTACAGATCGTTGCCAGTAAAAACGAAGAGTGAACAGGAGGGGGATGCCTGGTGCTCGCCCTCCTGTCGGCTCTAGTGGGCAGGTGAGCACCAGGCATCCCCCTCCTGTTCATTCTTAATCAGTACCTTAATCATTGACGTTCTCAGAAACTTTCGTAATCACAACACTGATGGTTGCCCAGGTTGGCTGCTTTAGAAAGCCTTGTAGTGTATAGCTCGCTACCTGACCACCCTGCACGTTATCCACCAGACCCCTGGCAATGCCGATGATCCTGCCATTCGTATCTTTCAACGTTGCTTGCAGGAAAATATCATGCTGCGCCGTATCTCTATTCTGCACGCGACCCGTCACCTGGAAATTTACTCCTCGCGTCGGCTTTGCCACCGGTTGCCCAACCAGTTGAGCCAGCGCGACATGATTCTTGCTCTCTATCGTCGCAGTCGCACTCACATCCGGTCTTGTCGCCGCGCTGCTTTGACCGGTTTGGTTACTGCCACTGGCGCTGCTTATGCCGCTATCTCCGCAAGCTGCCAACCCAACAGCACACAGCACACAACATACCAGCAAAAACGCGAAAGCGCCCGTGCGCAAACGCAATAGGGATGTTCGCTCTTTCACCCATAAACTCCTTGTAACTTCTTGCCTGCTTTTCAACAATGCTAACTCTCGATAACTGCGATGGGCGTTCTGTAGGGGCGATGCCTTGTGCTCGCCCGTGGTCTCCAAATGGGCTACCACGGGCGAGCATAAAGCATCGCCCCTACAAACTCTCCTATGATGGATATGCCAGCGCCATCAAAATAAACACTTCGGATGAGCGATTTTGAGCGAGGCCATTTCTGATAGGCAGTCATGAAACGTGTATAAAGCAGAGACGAAAAGGTGCTTCTCTCACTTTCTCCGGAGTCTGTAAAACGGAAAAAGCGAATGTGCTACAATAAAGACACGTTGTTTTCCTGAAGAGAAATGAACATCGCACGGCAGAACAGGAGCAATAATCTATGCAATGGGCGGTCTTTGTGGCTGCATTCTTAGCCTCGGCGGTTGAATTTGTCGAGGCATTCACGATTGTTCTCGTGGTTGGCATCACGATCAACTGGCGCAGTTCCTTGCTTGGGGCGCTGCTCGCCGCCGCCACGCTGGCGTTGATCGTGGCAACCTTTGGTGTGGCACTTGTCACCTATGTTCCCATCGATACCCTGCGCATCGTCGTGGGCATTATTCTGATTCTCTTTGGCCTCAAATGGCTGAAAAAGGCCATCCTCCGTTATAGCAAGCACAAGGCGCTGCATGACGAAGAGGCCATCTACGAAGAAAAGGTGGCCGAACTGCGAGCGCGGGGAGAAGCGACGCCGCAGCGCCTCGACACCTTCGGCAC
>DASTKE010000313.1:0-6229 GCA_035716105.1 Ktedonobacteraceae bacterium
CCTCGCGCTTATGGGGCGAACGTATCAAACTGATGCTCCCTTATCAGGTGAACAGCAAGCTGATGGCGATGACCCAGAATCCAAATACGAAATTCATGCACTGCCTGCCTGCCCTGCACAATACCGAAACGCGGCTCGGCCAGGAAATTTACGAGCAGTATGGCATGGAAGCGTTGGAAGTCACCGACGAGGTATTTGAGTCCAGCGCCTCCATCGTCTTTGATCAGGCGGAAAACCGGCTGCACACCATCAAAGCCATCCTCGTGGCAACCCTCGGAGATTAGTGGATAAAACCAGAAGTACTCCTGCCTCTACACTGGAAGCAGGAGTATTTCTGATCATATTGAGCTATTTCGATACAGTAACCAGAGCAGAAGTAATCGCTTCGGAAAGTTCATCGAGATGGAACGGTTTGCGTACCAGCCCGGCGTGGGGGGCGATTTTC
This sequence comes from Ktedonobacteraceae bacterium, assembly GCA_035716105.1. Lineage (GTDB taxonomy): Bacteria > Chloroflexota > Ktedonobacteria > Ktedonobacterales > Ktedonobacteraceae > CADDYT01. Next base: position 446 of record DASTKE010000313.1, read on the forward strand.
ATTGCGCGAGTTACTTCGGCAGGTGTGGCTGCGGTGCAGAAGATCAGCGGAAGTGATCTGGTACGCGGATGAGAGCGCAGGCGGAGCAAGACTTCTACGCCGTCGATGTCGGGCAGGTGCAGGTCGAGAACGAGCACATCGAGGGGGAGGCGAGAATGCATGGAGGAAAGTCGTCCATCAAGGCAGGTATCCAACACAGATAAAGCCTGCAAACATTCACGAGCACATGCATAGACGGCCACTTGATGGCCGCGATAATGCAGCATGGTGGCACTCATTTTTGCAATACCGGCATTATCTTCAAGCAATCCCACAAGAGCCATATGTTTGTAAATCCCCTGGTTATTTTTCTCCGCTTGTCTGGAAATTGTACGGCCTGTGAGTACAACTGTCAAGGTATCTCGACGCCTCGCACGAAATGCGATACAATCAGAAAGCCAACACATCGTTTGCGAGGAAGATTTAGAAGCTATCTATGAGTGAAGAGAATAATGAGAAGAAAGTCCCTATCAGCACCGTGCGTTTTGGGATAGGGAAAGAGATGCAGTTGTATCTCGATGAATTAGTCGTCTCCGTCAGGGAGGAAGACCGGGAAACACGAGTGCCGCTGGAAAGCATCAGGCGACTGATCTTAATGCCCGGTGATCCCACTCCATCGAAGCTGATCTTAATGGCGGATCTGGTCGACGACAGCAGCATTCTGCTGGCCGAAGGGATGAGCAATGCGCGAGACTTCCGGGCAATGATTCCTCATCTGATCGAACTCTGCCCCGACCTTGAACTCGAACCACCCGATATGGGGGAGCAGTTGCGCCAGGCCCTGAACAATCGCCGGGCGTGGGCCATCACCTGCTACGGTGCAATCGTCCTGCTCTGCGTCTTCTTGTTCCTCCTCTACCTGGTCGTCGCCTACCTGGGCGGACATCACTGATTCCAGATAGATAGTTTGGAGAAAAGAGAGAAATCACATGTCAATGACCGACGAAGTAACATTCATTCCCGGAATGAGCGGCGATAATCGGGTGCGAGTCTTCCGGCGCTTTCTGGCTATTGAAGGCGAGTTTGACGGCATGGAGGTCGACGCCTACGCGGTGATTACCGACCGCTACGTCGTCGTGCTCGATACCTTGCTCTGCCCCGAAGATATGGCCGCGATGATGCAGGCATTACAGGACGACCTGATGGGAAGACAGGTGCTGGTCGTCGATAGCCACGCTGACTGGGATCACTCCTGGGGCAATGCCTATTTCACTGGCGAGCATGCAGCACCGATTATCGCCCACGATTATTGCCGCACACGGATGCTATCCGACGAGGCCAGAGGTGGTCTAGATGATTACCAGTCTCGCTACCCGTTGTTCTCTTCCGTCCAACTCGTTCCGCCCACGCTCACCTTCAACGATAGGTTCACCATCTTCGGTGGTGATCTGACCATCGAACTTTTTCCGGCACCGGGCCATCATCCCGATCATATCGCCGCCTGGATTCCCGAACTGCGCCTGCTGCTCGCCTTCGATGCAGTGGAAAAGCCGCTGCCCATCATCGAAGACGCGGCGGGAGTGCAACCGATGTTCGACACGCTGCAACGCTTCCTGTCCTTGCAGCCCGCACGCCTGCTCTGCTCGCACGGCAACGTCACCAGCCCGGAACAGATTACCACCAATCTCACCTACCTGCGCGAGATCGAACGCCGCAGCCGTGCCATGCTCTCCGGGCGCACCTCGCATTCCCCAAACAGCGCGGAACTCGAACACGCCACCGAACTGATTGGCTACCCTTTCGACGAGATCGTTCCCCCGAATGAAGCAGTTGATCGCACTTTTTATACCTGGGCGCACGAAAGCAACTGCCGAAACATCATCCAGTGGTTGACAGAGAAGGAGCATGGATAATGCCAGTGGGTATTATCCATGCTCCTTATTCCCCTTCACGGGGTTCCTCTGCTGAGGGCGGCACATTCATGATCGGTGCTGGCGTCGTCGGCGGTGGCTCAGTCTGAGGCTCATCCTCTGCATCCCCTTCGGGTTCATAATGACGGTTGGCTTGAAGGAGGCTGCGTCTTCTGCTGCGACTCATCAGGCTGTAGAGCAGGAAGAATAAGGCGACAATCAGTAACAACGGCACAAGACGGGTGAAACTCAATCCACCGCTAGTACCGGGGAACATATACAGGGCGTTGGTCGATGCATAAAGCTGGGAATTCCCAGAACCACCGATGAGGAGCGCGTAGACGGGCTGGCCACGAGGAAGACCAGCCCCAATGCCCCCCCAGTGGTCGCCGCTATCGTCGCTGCGGAAGGCTCCGACGTTCGTGCCGATATAGACGGTAGTGGCGTTCGTGCTGCGAAAATCTATCAGGATAGCAGGGATGTTGATACCCTGGAGCGATTCCTGACTCGTCGCCCAGTGCGCCCCTGAATCGTGCGAGAGGAAAAAACCACGATTCGTTCCAGCGTATATCAGGCCGCTGGCTCCTCCATCCGAGTCAGCAGTTTCAATGTTGCTTATGTCCAGGGAAGCGGGTAGACCGGTATTGAATGCCCGCCATGTCGCGCCCCGGTCGTCTGAACGGTAGATGCCCCCGGTTGTCGCCGCCCACAGTTGATGCGTATTCGAGTCGAAGGTCAGGCCGTTGATGGCAATATCCGTTGGCAAGTCATTACGAGCGGAAGTCCAACTAGTCCCGTCGTCCGTGCTGACGAACACGCCGTGCTGCATCGTTCCCGTATAGATCGTGTGCGGCGCGCTGTTGTCGAAGGCCACACTTGTATATGTACCGGCAGGCAAATCGCCGCTTGCACTGCCGATTTTACCGGCAATGCTCCAGTGGTGCGCCTTATCCGTGCTGACATAGAGACCGTGATCTGTGGCGGCATAGAGCTTTTTTCCGCTGCCATCGAATGACAGGGCATGAACGAAGACCGGCGAGGGCAGGCCAACGCTGCTCTGCGTCCAGTGCGAGCCACCATCGGTGCTGGTAAAGACGCCGTTCTGTTCATCGCCTGCGTAGAGAAGCTGCGGATTCCCCGGATCGACCTCCAGCGAACGAATATGCTCATGCTGCAAGCCTACCGCTTGCCAGGTGCCGCCACCGAGAACGCCCGTATTGGGCGCACAGGCGGAGAAAGCGACCAGGAAAAGCGAGAGCACAAGCAGCAATCGGATGCGCCTATTGTCTTTATGCATTACATATGCCATAGAGCAACTCTAAAGAGCGAACTAACGCTCGTGCCGGATGACGCGGCGCACATAGACGACGGTTTCGTGAACCTCGTACCCCTTCGGCAACTTCGGCATTTTCGCTGGCTCTGGCATCAGAATGTCCTTGATGCCAGTCAGAGCCGGTAATGCGTTCGCGACAGCGTCGGGCTTTGTCAGGCGCGTGAGCAAGCTGCGGCGCAGCAGTTCCAGCCCGACACCGACGGCGATGGCACCCACTCCCGCGGCCACCCGGGGCAACTGGCGATTCTGGAACAGAACCGGAACACGAGCACCAGCCGGAACCAGGCTGGTCGAAGCTTCGACCAGTTCTGTTCCACAAAAACGGCACACAAGCTCATCCTCGAAGCCTTCCGCGTGGCAGTCTGGGCAATACATACGATTCCTCCTCACAAACACACAAAAACGATGATTCGTTATTTTTTACCGTCCAATACTTCCGTAATGGCATCGATGACAATGGCGTTCTCTTCTATCGTATTGTAGAAGTAGGGTGAGACGCGCAACAAGCCTGGGCGTGAATCGGCGATGATATTACGCGCAATCAAGGCATCTACGACATCGTGGGGATGCTCCATTTCCAGCATGACAATCGAGCTGCGCCGCTCCGGTTCCTGCGGGGCGCGCACCTTCCAACCTTTCTCGCGAGCACGGGCGATCAGATCATTGGTGAGATAGCGCGAGCGCTCGCAGATACGTTCAACGCTGATTTCCAGCACGATATCCATCCCACCATTGGCCGTGTAGATCGTGGGCACGGCGGGTGTGCCTAGCTCAAAGCGGGCGGCATCATTGCGAAACTCAAATTCCCGCGTTTTGAAATCGAACTGGTCTTTGTGGCCGAACCAGCCCGTGATGGTCGGCTCCAGTTTCGATATCAGTCCCTCGCGAATGTAGACAAAGGCCAGTCCCGGCCCTCCCATCAGCCATTTGAGCGTGCCACTGACCAGAAAGTCGATATCAAGCGTGTTGACGTTGATGGGTATCTGGCCCGTCCCCTGGTAATCATCGATCAGCACATACGCGCCATGTTTGTGCGCGATATCGGCTACCGCTCGCACATCCTGAATATAGCCACTGGTATAGAACACACGCGAGGTGGCAACCAGCGCCGTTCTATCATCAACTGCCTTTTCAAACAACTCTGGCGGCGTATAGATACGGTCGGGACTTTCAACGAAGCGAACTTCGATGCCCGTGCGCTTTCTCGCCAGCCACTGATAGGATAAGGTGGGGAAATCCATGTCAGACACGACCACGTTGTTGCGTTTGCTGTAATCGAGCGAGGTGGCGATAGAACTCAAGGCAACAGAGGCATTGGGAGCGATGGCAACTTCATGAGGCTGAGCACCAATGATGCGGGCAAATTTCTGTTTCGCTTTGGCGATCTCACCCAGCCAGATTTCGTACCATGCGTGCGCTCCCCACTCGTTCCACATCTGCATAAACTCGTTTAACCCACGCATCGAACGATCTGAAAGCGCCCCCAGTGAGCAGCTATTCAAATACGTCTTCTTTTGTAGGATCGGAAATTCCGCCCGGTAGGCAAGCAGTTCGGGATTCTCAATAGCGGCGGGAGCGGCATGTAGCGCCCTGGAATCACTCATGGTCATGTCTCTGCTCCTTCACACAACATATTTTGTGCTGCTTGTATTCGTATCCGGCTAGTATGCTGGCTTACTGGCTTCTCGCGCTTCGCTGACTATAGCAGACAGAGCGTGTCTTGTATCCTCTATTTTACTGCTTTTGAAGCAAAGAATCCACAGTTTGTGCCAGTAAGCTTGCCGCACGGACCACCTGCTCTTCTGTCGACCAGCGTCCCAATGTGAGACGCAGAGCGCCCAGCGCTCGCTCGCGGCTGAAGCCCATCGCCATCAACACGGCGGAAGGCTCGGTGCTGCCCTCGTGACAGGCAGAGCCGGTGGAACTGGCGATCTCCGGTGTCGCAGCCAGCACCTCTTCACCCAGCACACCCTCTACGCTGACATTGAGCGTATTGGGCAAGCGTTCGGTCGGATGCCCGTTCAAAGATACACGACCTGGTAGCCGCTGCTCCAACTCCTGTTGAAGCTGATCGCGCAGGAGCCGGAAGCGCCTCGTGCTCCCCGCGAGCTGCTCTTGCGCCAGCATACAGGCGGTACCCAGCGCCACCACGTAGGCCACATTCTCCGTCCCGGCGCGTCGCCCACTCTCCTGCCCACCGCCATAAATAACCGGTTCGAGTTGCAGACCTTGACGGATATATAACGCACCAACGCCTTTCGGCGCATACACTTTATGTCCGGCCACCGTCAGCAGATCAACGCCAAGGTTGTCGACGCGCACAGGAATTTTGCCAATGGATTGCGCGGCATCCGTATGCATCAGCGCGCCGTGACGATGCGCAATCTCCGCAATCTGTGCGATGGGTTGCAGCGTCCCCGCCTCGTTGTTGGCGTGCATGATCGATACCAGCACCGTTTGCGCGTCAATGGCTGCCTCCACGTCGCCAGGGTCGACGCGCCCATACCCGTCGACAGGCAGGTAGGTCACGCGAAAGCCGTGCAGACGTTCCAGGGCGCGGCA
>DASTKE010000314.1:0-3429 GCA_035716105.1 Ktedonobacteraceae bacterium
CACCTGCTGGCCGATGAACCCGATTACGCCGAGCGAGCCGCCAGATTCAGCGCCCAGGTGCGCGACATCACCGAGTTCCTGGCGACCCGCAAGTTTCTCCGGCAACCGCGCCCCCTCAACCTGCGCGTGACCTACCAGGAACCCTGTCACCTCGTCTCCGCGCAGCGCATCAGCAAGGCACCACGCCAATTGCTGCACCGCATTCCAGGGCTGCAACTGATCGAGATGGAGGAGTCCGCGGTGTGCTGCGGCAGCGCCGGCATTTACAATATCACCCAGCCAGACATGTCCGAACGATTGCAGGAGCGCAAAATCCACCACACACAGGAGACAGCCGCGGATATTGTGATTACCGCCAATCCGGGCTGCTTTTTGCAGTTACAGAGCGGCCTGCACAAAGCCGGTTCCTCAATGCAAGTCATGCATATCGTCGATGTGCTGGATATGGCGTACAGGTAACAGATCAATCGGCCCCTACGTTCGTTCCAGGCCGGGAACTTTAAATATCAGTTGGACGGAGCCGAAGCGCAGGGTGTCGCCGTGCTGCACAAGTTGGGGCTTGAGCGGTTCCAGCTTCAGCGCGCCTATCCTTGTCCCGTTGTGGCTCTTGAGGTCTTCGATGTAGAAGAAGGTCTCCTCGTAGCGGATACGGGCGTGCTGGCGCGAGACGGTCATTTTTAGATCGAGCGGCGTCAGGTCGATATCGGGATGCTTATCGCGTTTGGGATCGGAGCGGCCTACCACGACATTTTTCTGCATGATGGCAAAACGCTGCTTCTCCACTCCGTCGACCTCGTAAGCGAGAAAGGCAAAGGCATTGCCGACAAGAGTTTCTGAGGAGAGATCTACCGGTAAGCCCTCAATAGGGGCCGCACGTAGAATTTCTTCCACTGGCGGCATCTCACCCGTTAAGCCGTAGCCCGGCGATGTTGGCCTTCCTCCCAACTGCTGCGACCCGGCGGGAATCGAACGAGACGGCGACTGTATCTGATCGAGGGCGGCGAGCAATTGGTCGGCGCTGGCGAAACGGTCGGCGGGATTCTTTGCCAGCGCCCGGTCAAGTATCGCCTGCAAAGCGGCTGAGGCATCGTGCTTGAATTGCGCCACGCGGGGAGCCGGGTTAGTGCTCTGCAACATCCCCGTCTCGGCGGGGTTGCGCCCGACAAAGGGCAAGCGTCCGGTGACAAGTTCAAACAGCAGTAGTCCCAGCTGGTAGATATCGCTCCACGGGCCAACCTGTCCTCCCTGAATGTATTCCGGCGGCGCGTAACGCGGGTCGAAATAGCCGATGTCGTCGAAACGCTCGCTGCTCACGTAGCCCAGGGCGTGCAAAAGCGAGCGCAGCCCAACATCGTCGAGCTGCACGCGGTCTTCCTGCGCCTCCACATCGACGGTAATTAACTGCGGGCGCAGGTCAAGACCGGCGACACCCTGCTCGTGCAAGGCTTTTAGCCCCTGGGCAATTTGCCGCGAGAAGTCAAGAATGCGCGGCAGATCGATGTTCTCATTATCCAGTACGTGACGCAGAGTGATGCCGCGTGGGGGATCGGTGGCAATATAGGCTCGATTGCCATCAATCCCCCAGTCGTAGACGCGCATCACGTGCGGTGACTGGACTGCGCGGCGTTGCTCCAATGGTTGGAGTAACTGCTGAACCGTAAACAGGCTGAGCGCGGGAGAAAATTCGATAAGCAGCAGTCCCACCACGCTATTCGTGTTGCGATTGTGGGCGGTGCAAGTGGTCAGCATCCCCCCGGAGGTGATGATCTGACCAACATGATAGACACCGCCAACGAGCCTGGCATCGCGTTGCATGTTGCCTGCCCCCTTAAGGTGCAGAGATTAGTTGTACAGGTTTTTCTGTACGTAGTCCTTGATAGCCTGCCAATTGTTATTGGCCGGTGCTAGAATGTACCCTCCATCGGGCGCGGTGGAATCGACCAGTACATTCTGATTGCTGAGACCTACCCTGTGCGCGGTATTGAGATCCATCACCAGCGCAAAACGCGCCAGATCGGCCAGAGACATATTGGTATAAATGGTATGCTGCAGGGCGTTGAGCGCGCTATAGAGCTTCGGCCAGGTGGATATCTGCTTCACCTTGCTCAACGCCGCTTTAATCATGATCTGTTGTCGCGCTGAGCGTGCGAAGTCGGTCAACTCCGCCTGATTCATGGATGTTCCCTTGCCACACACTTCCAGCGGCTCACGCGCACGAGCATATTCGATGGCCGTAGCCCCATTCATATGCTGCATGCCCTTGTTGAATTGAACCTTAATCCAACTCGGATCGACGGTTGCATCGTCATTTTTTGGGTAACAGGCATTGAATGAGTCGGGGACGTAGACATCGATGCCGCCGATGGAGTCGATAAATTCCTTGAAGCCATTGAAGTTGATGGTCAGCCAGTAGCGTACATCCATGCCCGTCACCAGCGAAACTTTTTTAGCAGCAGCATCGCCACCCGCCACGGGATTTTTGCCGTTGTTTGAGCCAACCTCGTACACCGAGTTGATCTTGCCATAGTTGCCTGAGGCTTCCGGCACCTGCACATACAGGTCACGCGGCACCGAAACAAGCGTGGTGTGGCTATTCGACGGTATCAGGCTCATCACCACCATGGAGTCGGTCAGATTGGCACCTTGATGATCGCCGCCGCCATAGCCCATCACCAGCAGATTGATGCGGTCAAGTCCCGTAACGTAGTTCGTCTGCGAGGTAAGCGGCGATTGCGTAGAAATGGCGGAGCCGAAGGCCATGACTTTCTGGAGCGTCGAGACGGCAAACGCGCCCACGACGCAGAACAGGACCAGCACAATCAAGCAGCCCGCCAGGCAACCGGGACGACGACGCCCGCGGGTACGAGAACGCCGCCCTTGCCGCGAGGACGCGCCCGGCGGCACGTAGGGATAGTTCTGAGCCGGAGGAGCAGCCTGCTGATACTGGGGATTCTGGACTGGTTGCTGCCCATACCCTGGCTGCTGCGGGTACACGGGATAGCCCTGTTGCTGTTCCGGCCTTTGCTGTGATTGCCATGCCGGTTGAGATTGCTGTGGTTGTGGTTGCCAGGGCTGCCCCTGCTGGGAAGGCTGTTGTAATGGATTCTGGTACGGTCTTCGATTGCGCTGTGCGCGTTGCTGATCGTTTTGAAAACTGCCAAGTATCAATTTACCCTGCTGGCTCCCGTTCTGCGATGGAGGCGGCAGGGGTTCTGTTGAGTCATCTGGATAAAATGGATTATCAGACATATAATATCCTTTTCTCTTGTCGCTCATATATGCTTAAGAACAAGAACAGTCCCTCACTACTTTTTCTCTACGTTTGAGGTATCAATAGGTTCCAGTGATATATAACGAAACAGAACAAAAGAAGTCTCACAATCCGGTATTGGGAGTGGGGAGGTGACAGTGCGTGTGACTGCCTGCGGC
>DASTKE010000315.1:0-5277 GCA_035716105.1 Ktedonobacteraceae bacterium
GCTGGCTTGCCCGCCGCCACCTTCCTCGGCAACTTCTCATACTATGACAAAAATCCGCCGCCGTGGTCGTATCCATACGACCAGCGGCAGGATACCATCCAGTTGATGAACACCTTCGCCAACGGCAGTTCGCAGAAGGCACCCGCGCTTGTGCTTTCGCTGGCCCTGCCTGGAATGCTCACTACCTGGATGCTGCACCAGCCCGATATCCTGGGAGAGGTCGATGCGACCAGCCGGGCGGCGCAAAACGTTCGCATCGCCGCCATCAGCGATATTGGACAGACGCAGGTTGGCAAGGGCCTGACGTTGAACGTGGAGGTCAATGGCGATAGTAGCGCGTATAGCTATGCCTGGAATTTCGGCGATGGCAGCACCGCCAGTGGCCTGACCGCCAGCCATACCTACGCAGCGGCGGGAAATTATATGCTCTCGCTGACAGTGAAAGGCAGCAGTGGGTCGCGCCAGGTACTGAAAGCCATCCATGTCGTGCAGCACACCACCGTCTACCCGAACCCCTACGCAGCCTTTCCTTCGGACGGTAATCCGCCCAGCAATCCACAGGTCATCCTGCCCGGCGTTAACAGCCCGACAAGTGGCACACCACCATCCAAAACTCCTCTATCGAGAGGTGTGCCGGTTGGATGGTTCATTGGCCTGGGTCTGCTGATTGTGCTTGTAGCAGGGGGTGTCCTCTTTTTCGTGTTCAGAAGGAAGAAGGTAGTTTGACAGTATCTGGCATAATTAGGATAGAGAAAAGCCGCAAATTAACTGAATAAAGGGTTCGGAACTATGGCCAGACCTATCTACGTGATCGGACATAAAAACTCCGATATGGACTCTATTGCTTCAGCGTATGCCTACACATGCCTGCTGCACTTAACGGGCCAGCCAGAGGCGGTCGCAGCTCGTAACGGCGAACTCAAGCCGGAGGTGCGCTTCGTGCTTGAACGCTACGCTGTTGAAGCGCCGGAAGCCATCGATGATGTGTACCTGCAGGTACGCGATGTAATGCGACGCGGGGTCATCTCCGCCTATCTCGATCAGCCCATTCTGGAAGCTGGCCGCATTCTGCAAGAGCACAACCGGCGTTCCATGCCGGTTCTCGACGCCGAGAATAAGGTGCATGGTATCGTCGCCACCGAAGATTTCGCCAAACTCTTCTTCAAAGACCTCAACCCGCAGGCCCTGAACCGCATTCCCCTCCAGCGTGACAACCTGATTAAAGTGCTGCAAGGCCGCGTGCTGGTCGAGGGTCGGCGCAAGCTGGGAGACCGCATTCTGGTCGGGGCGATGGAGGCGGAGACGATGGTTGATTATGTCGAGCCGGGCTGCCTGGTCGTGCTGGGAGACCGCGAGGACGCGCAGTTGAAGGCCATCGAAGCCGGGGCAGGAGCACTGATCGTGACGGGTGATCTTCTTGTCTCGCAGAGGGTCAAAACAGCCGCGCAAAAGCAGGGCGTGCTCCTCATCAGCACCGCCTATCACACATTTACTGCCGTGCGCCTGATTAATCTGAGCATCAACACGCAGGATATCATGAACCGCGAGTTTGACTACGCTCACCCCAACACATTGATCAGCGAGATACAGCAGACGCTGGCACGACGCCGTTCCATGCCAGTTGTCGACGAAGAGGGCAGGCTAGTGGGCTATCTCTCGCGTACAGATTTGATCAGTGCGCGGCCAAAGCAAGTGGTGCTAGTGGATCACAACGAGCGCTCGCAAGCGGTGGACGGTATCGAAGAGGCGGAGTTACTCGGCATCATCGATCACCACCGCATCGCTGACGTGCTGACCAACAAGCCTATTATGTTCCGGGCAGAACCGGTCGGCTGCACAGGTACGATTATCGCGAGCATGTATCACGAGGCCGGGCTGGAGATTCCACGCCAGGTCGCCGGGCTATTGCTGGCCGGGCTGCTCTACGATACGCTGATCCTGCGCTCGCCCACCTCCACCGAGCGTGACGAGTTGGTCGCCAGCGAACTGGCAACCATCACCGGCGAAGACATTGAGCAATACGGCCATGAGATATTCAATGCCGCCGCCGCCGACCTCGCCCGCCGCTCCGCCGACGCGCTGCTGACGACGGACTTCAAAGAATTCACGGTACGCGATACAAAGTTTGCTATCGGCACCGTTGAAACCGCCAGCCCGGCGGTCATCGAGAAACGCATTCCCGAACTGCTCGACGCTATGGAGCGCATCTCCAATGAGCACGGCTACGTCGTGTTCCTATTCATGATCGTCAACATCATCGAAATGCGCTGTCATCTGCTCATCTGGGGCGGAGAACGCGCCGTGACCGACGTGCTGGGTACGCCGCTCGGCGCTGACGGACACACAACCACTGTGGAAGGACTCGTTTCGCGCAAAAAGCAGCTTGTTCCCTTATTGTCCCGTATTCAAGCCGCGCTTTCAGGCAGAACCGGCGCGCTGTAACTGCTATTCCATGGCACATGGCGATAATGAACATCAGCCGTGTTTTAGCGTTGGAAATTCTGTTATGGAACTACTTGTCATGGAACAAACAGTATGTTAAACTAAGGTTCGATTTAAGCACCTCTTCATAGAGGTTACGGGATGTTCGCCTGCATACCTCTTGCTTCTCAGTGATACAGTTCCTTGAAGAGCAAGGAGGAAGACGCGCTGACTCGCTCCAGGCGAGCAGGTGCATGGCTTCATCCTCACGGCAGCATATATACCGGCGCGCACGTAGCTAACACACGTATCCGGCGGTCGCTGTTGACCTGCTATCTTTTTTTGTGCCTGAAGGAGGGCGTTTTCCAAGTGAGCAACTATATTTGGGTTCCCATCATCGTGGGACTGCTCGCGGTAGGCTTTGCTGGCCTGCTTGCGCGCTATGTTCTAAGCAAAGACACTGGCACCCCTGCCATGCAGAAGGTCGCGGACGCCATCTTCAAGGGCGCAATGGCCTTCCTCAACCGTCAGTACCGTACTATCGCTATCCTCGCGGTCTTCGCCGCTATCCTCGTTGCCATCGTTCTTGCCCTGCTGGGCCAGGGATCCTCAGCCGATAAGTGGAATCTGGCGTGGCATACCGCCATTGCCTTCCTGATCGGTGCTACCTGCTCCGGCGTCTCTGGCTATATCGGCATGTACGTGGCGGTGAAATCCAACAGCCGTACGGCCAGCGCCGCTACACGCAGCCTGGGCGAGGCGCTGATGGTCTCCCTGCGCGGTGGTGCCGTTTCCGGCTTCCTGGTCGTCGCACTCTCGCTGCTGGGTGTTTCGCTGGTCTTCACCGCCTACGGTGGCCTGACCAATCCTGAGTTGGCCCCCTCGCTGATCGTCGGCTTCGGCTTCGGCGCGAGCTTCGTGGCCCTCTTCGCCCAGCTTGGCGGCGGTATCTACACCAAAGCCGCCGACGTGGGCGCTGACCTCGTTGGTAAGATCGAGGCCAACATCCCCGAAGACGACCCGCGCAACCCCGCCGTCATCGCCGACCTCGTGGGCGACAACGTTGGTGACTGCGCTGGTCGTGGTGCCGACCTCTTCGAGTCCACCGCCGCTGAGAATATCGGCGCGATGATCCTGGGTGTGGCTCTCTACGCCGCAACACACAACATTGGCTGGATTCTCTTCCCACTTGTCGTGCGCGCTCTTGGCCTGATCGCCTCCGCGCTCGGTCTGCTGTGGATTCGCCCCTCGGTGGTCACAGAGCCGGACAAAGCCGCCGGTAAAGACCCTGGTGAGATTGCGATGAATCAGTTGAACATCGGCTACTTCATCACCTGTGGTCTCTCCATCATCGGCGTCTTCCTGGGCAGCTACCTGCTGCTGAACAGTAACAACGTCACGGGTACCAATGGTGTGCCAGCCTGGGTATGGTTCGGACTGGCCGGTACTGTTGGCATTTTGCTGAGTATCGCGTTCGTCTTCATTACCCAGTACTACACCGCCGGTACGTGGCGTCCTGTGCGTGAGATCGCTGCCGCGACGCTGACTGGTCCCGCGACAACAATTATCACCGGTATCGCCGTTGGCTTCGAATGCGTAGCCTTGCCCGTGCTGGCTATCTGTGCCGCTTTGGGCCTCGCCTTCTTCCTCGGTAGCCAGGTCCACATACCCATCGCGGCTTCGACCAACCCCGGCGTCATCAACGTTGGCGGTATCTTCGGCACAGCCGTTGCCACAATGGGTATGCTGATGAGCTGCGCGTACATCCTGGCGATGGATACCTTCGGCCCCATCACCGACAACGCCGGTGGTATCACCGAGATGGGTGGACAGGCCGAGTCCGTACGCGACATCACCGACGCGCTGGACGGTGTCGGCAATACGACGAAGGCGCTGACCAAGGGCTATGGTATCGGCTCCGCCGCACTGGCAGCCTTCTTGCTCTTCAGTGCATACCTGGATGTGCTCTACAGCTACAAGCATAATCCGTCGGTCTATCGCGTTGATCTCGCCGACATCTCCGTCTTCATCGCGGCCCTGCTCGGTATCACGCTGATCTTCTTCTTCAGCGCGCTGGCCATCCGCGCCGTGGGCGCTGCCGCCAAGCGCATGATCGAAGAGGTGCGCCGCCAGTTCCGCGAAAATCCAAAAATTATGGCGGAGAATCCTGCCGACCGCGTCGATCCTGACTATGCTCGCTGCGTCGATATCAGCACACGCGGTGCTTTGCGGGCGATGATCTTGCCGGGTGTCGTAGCCGTACTCACCCCCATCGCCGTTGGCGTCATTCTTGGCCCACAGGCCGAGGCAGGCATGCTGATGGTCGGTACAATGGGTGGTATCGTGCTCGCGCTCTTCCTCAACAACGGCGGCGGCGCGTGGGACAACGCCAAGAAATATATCGAAGCTGGCTACCTGCGCGTCAACGCTGAGGGCGAGATGGTCGACCGGCTCGATACGACCGGTACTGTTCTCGGCAAGAAGAGTGAGCCGCACAAAGCCAGCGTTGTAGGCGATACCGTCGGTGATCCGTTCAAAGATACCGCCGGCCCATCCCTGCATGTGCTGATTAAGCTGCTCAGCACCATCACCCTGGTGCTGGCCCCGCTTTATATCTTCCTGCATCCCTAATTTCTTTAGCAGGACAGAAACAAAAGGCACTCGACTGAATATTCAGCCGGGTGCCTTTTGTTCCAGATGCTCCATTCTTGTAGGGAATGGGGAAGTTCGTAGTGCTCGCCCGCCGCGAGCCGGGCGAGCACAAGGCATCGCCCCTACGAACTTCCCCATTCCCTACAAGAATGGAGCATCTGGAACAAAAGGCACCCGGCTGAATATTCAGTCGAGTGCCTTTTG
>DASTKE010000316.1:0-2635 GCA_035716105.1 Ktedonobacteraceae bacterium
ACGGACGCGGGCGAGCACAAGGCATCGCCCCTACGATATCGGCTTTCCCCGCGAAGGATGGATATAGAACCACGTTCTTGACAACGTTTTCAAGAAACTCATATGATATGCCACATCATACAGCAATTACGAACAACAAGAGAGTAAGTCATGATGATTACCAGTCAGAGCAACCCACGTATCAAGCAGATTCGCGGTCTGCGTCACCGGCACGAGCGCGAGCAGTCGAGCCTGTTTTTTATTGAAGGCATTCGTATTGTGGTAGAGGCCGCGCAAACCGGCGCGCAGATCGAGACGCTGGTGGTCGCGCCCGACCTCCTCAAAAGCCAGATCGCGCAGGAGACGGTCGAACAAGAGCGAGCACAGGGAGTTCCCGTGCTGGAAGTTTCGGCGGACGTGTTTAAAAGCCTCTCGGTCAAAGAGGGGCCGCAAGGCATCGGCGCAGTCGTACACCAGCGCTGGGAGCCATTAGAAAACGTGCGTCTGACACGTGATCTGTGCTGGATCGCCCTGGATGCCGCCCAGGACCCCGGCAACATTGGCACGATTTTACGTACGAGCGATGCCGTAGGAGGCAGCGGCCTGATGCTGCTTGGCAACTGTGCTGACCCCTATGACCCATCGGCCATTCGCGCCAGCATGGGTGCGATCTTCTCCCAGCGACTGGTGAAAGCCAGTTTCGCCGACTTTGCGCGTTGGAAAGAACGCCACTCCTACACGGTTGCCGGCACATCAGATGCCGCCAGCCTCGATTATCGCGAGGCCCGCTACACGCCTCCGCTCGTACTGCTGATGGGCAGCGAACGGCAGGGGCTTTCGCCAGAGCAACAGGCCATATGTGACATGATAGTCCGCATCCCCATGGTGGGCAAAAGCGACTCGCTCAACCTGGCGGTCGCCACCGGCATCGTCCTCTACGAAATCTTTTACCAGGCACAGCATCGTTAAGAGAATAATGCAGCCCCTGTGCTCGCTGCTATTTCCCCGGCCTTCGGAGCAGGCTCGACCGAAACCAGGTTGGTGTAGAAGGTGCTGCCGCCATTGAAGTCGGCCAACCGGTCGGAGGTTGTCCAGTTGATGTTGCGGCCACCGGGGCTGAAGCGCGGCCACCAGACGGTGGTCGTAGCCAGCACGCCCGGACGGACATGCTCCGTCACATCGGCCATCAGGTCACACCAGCCGCGTTCGTTGCTCACGCGCACCAACTGCCCATCGCAAATGCCGCGGGCTGCCGCATCGTCGGGGTGAATACGCAGGGTCGGCGCACCCTCTTTCGCTCTGAGCTGCGACTGATTGGCAAACGTCGAGCTGACAAAATGGTGCGCCGCCGGGGAGAGCAGGGGCAAACGTCCATCAGCCAGTGCCTCTGCTGCGTCCACGCCCAGACGCACGCAGGTTTCTACTTCCGGCTCCCAGCCTGGCACGGGATCATAGCCCTTCGCAGCAGCTTGCGCCGAGTAAAACTCCACCTTGCCAGAGGGCGTACGGAACAGCCCACCGGCGAAGGGAATACGCTGCTCCGTGGGAACGGGGATTGGGACGGAGCCTTCGGCCTGCAAGCGCTCCAGCGTGATCTCTTCCAGCAAGGGATTGCGACGGGTGGTGGCTGCAAGAATGCCGCGAATAACCTCGTTCGCGTCCTCCTGCAACCAGGGTTCATCAAAGCCCATACCGGCAGCCAGCAGGCGCATGACATCCCAGTTGCTGCGCGCCTCACCCCGCGGCGCGATGGCTGGCATGTTGTATTGCAGTGAGAGTTGGCCGTAGGGTTTGTGCAGGTCGACATGCTCAAGCTGGCTGGTCGCTGGCAGGAGAATATCCGCGTAGCGTGCTGTATCTGTCTCAAAGAGGTCATGCACAACCGTAAACAGGTCGTCGCGCATCAACCCATCTACAATTTTGCTCGCGTTGGGAGACGATGCGACCGGATTGGCATTGAAGACGAACAGCGAGTAGACAGGCGGGTCGGCCTCGCCCGTCAGGATGGGGCCGAGCCTGTTCATATTCAGCGAGCGCGGCACGGGCGGGCAAGCCGGGTCTTGCGCCTGGTTCAGCGCGGGTTTATCCCACTGGAGCCAATCGCTGGTGCTGTACATCAGTCCAGCACCGGGGAGACCGTATTGTCCTGTGAGCGCCGGGAGGCAGGCCAGCGTGCGCACGGTCTGCCCACCGTTGGTGTGGCGATTAATGCCATCGGTCACACGCAGCAATGCAGGCGCGGTCGTGGCATAGCTGCGCGCAAGCTCCACAATGGTGTCAACATCCAGGCCAGTGATCTGCGCGGCGCGTTCGGGCGGGAACTGCTTGATGCGTTCTAGCAGGCATTGCCAGCCAAGCGTATGTTCGGCAATCCACTGCTCGTTGTGCAGCCCTTCCGTGACGATGGCGTGCATCATACCGAGGGCGAGCGCCGCGTCAGTGCCGGGCAGCGGCGCGATATGCAGGTCGGCGGAACGGGCGGTCAGCGTGCGAATGGGGTCGATGACGATGACGCGAGTGCCATTGCGCTGCGCCTGCCGCAGGAAGGGCATGATATGCGGCGCGGTACTGGCGGGATTGCTGCCCCAGATCAGGATGAGTTTGCTCTGCACCAGCATCTCCGGCCCAGGTGCCAACCGACCACCAACCGTCAGCA
>DASTKE010000317.1:0-5232 GCA_035716105.1 Ktedonobacteraceae bacterium
TGCACATCCTCTCGCCTGATGAGCTTGAGCCGGATATCCAGGGCGACTGGCGCTTGCGCGATAGCGAGGGCAGCGGCAGCGTCGAGGTCAGCATCTCGCCCAATATCCTGCACGCCTACCGGGAGCGATTGGCCGCGTTCACGCAGGAACTGGCCGCGTTCGCCCATAGTCATGCCATGACCTACAGCCTGATACCCAGTGATACAGCGATTATCGATGTTGTCCAGCGACTCTTACGCCAGATAGAGCTAGTAAAGTGAGGATGCATGAACTTGCTTGTTCCGGCGGCGCTCGCCTTTAGCGTCATCATACCGATCATCCTCTTGCTCTATTTCATGCGGCCCAAACGGCAGGAGCGGGTCGTGGGCAGCACGCTGCTCTGGCAACAGGCGCTGCAAGACCTGCAAGCCAGCCGTCCCTGGCAACGCCTGCGCTTCACACCCTTGCTGCTGCTGCAATTGCTCGCGGCTATCATCATCGTGCTGGTGCTGGCGCGGCCAGCCGTCTTTGCCAGCAGCCCCATCAGCGGCGATAGCATCATCATCCTGCAAACCTCGGCCAGTATGCAGGCAACCGATGTGACACCCAACCGCTTCGAGGCGGCAAAAAGTCAGATTGCCAGCCTGATCGACAGCATCGGCCCCGGCGACCGCCTCTCGCTGATTACGATGGCGCGCACACCGCAGGTGCTGATCGCGGACTCGCAAGACCAGTCGCAGTTGCAAGCCGCCTTGCAGCGCGCCACCGTCACCAATCAGGACGCCGACCTTGAGCAGGCGCTCTCGCTGGCAACTTCCCTGGCGGCGGGACACAGCAACGTCAACGTGGTGATTGTTGGAGATGGTCACGTCCTGACGCCCGACCAGCAGCTTGAGGTGCCATTTCACGTCGAATACCTGCGCGTCGGTACCGACGCACCCAATGTCGCGCTGCTGTCCCTGGCCTCGCGAGTCGTGAATGGTAGCCTTGTTGCCCTGGCACAGGTTGCCAATTACAGCCACAGCCAGCGCTCCGTTCCGGTCGAACTCTACGCCAATAGTAAATTGATAGGCGTGCAAACCGCCGTGCTCGCGCCGGGTGCCACCGGCTCGCTGCAATGGGGGCCGCTGCCGCCGACAACGCGCTTCCTGCACGCACAGATTGTCTCGCAAGATGCCATGACCGTCGATCACTCGGCGTGGGCTATCGTCGGCGGCTCTCTGCATGGGCGCGTGCTGCTGGTCACAAAGGGCAACAAGTTTCTGGAAGCCGCACTTGGCCTGCAATCCAACATCGATCTCTACGAAACCACCCCGGACAAGTACGTTGATACCGGCACGTTCGATCTGACTATCTTCGATGGCTTCGTGCCTGCCACGCTGCCCGGCAGCGATATTTTCTTCATCAACCCGCCCAGCGGCAGCTATCTCTTCGGCAAATCGGGCCAGCAGGTCGCGGTCAACCATATCAGTTCAGGAAACGACAGCCAGAACATCCTGCAAAACGTCGATCTGAGCGACATTCATGTGCTGCGCTCCAGCCATGTGCTGACTCCGGCGCTCTGGGCGCAACCGATCATCGTCACCAGCCAGACGCCGCTGCTGATCGCGGGTGAGAACCAGAACCGGCGCATTGCCGCGCTCGGCTTTGACCTGCACGACAGCGATTTTCCCTTGCAGCCGGACTTTCCCATCTTCATGTACAACCTGGTCAACTGGTTCCTGCCGCCGCCCGTATCCGGCGATGGACAGGTTGCGCCCGCCACGCCTGTAACCGTGCAAACGTGGCCCGGTGCGGACCAGGTGACGATTGCCGCGCCCAACTCGCAGTCCGTGACGGTAGGACCGCCCTTTCCAGTCATACCTTTCAATCAAACTAACACGCCCGGCATCTATTCGGTCGTCCAGCGCGTGCATGGACAGCAGCGCTACGGTGCCTTCGCCGTCAATCTCTTCGACCCGTTGCAATCGCGCCTCGCTCCGGCCAGCACGCTGCCCATCGCCAACAGTACAAGCTTTACGAGCGGCGACACCAACGCGACGCCGCGAGTCCTGCGCGAAATCTGGCCGTGGATCGCCGCCATTCTCCTGCTCGTCCTCTGCGCCGAATGGTGGCTGTTCAGTCGCAACTACCGCCAACAGCCCACCCTGGCAACAGGACACAGGGGAACCGGCAAACATGTAGGGGTACCCCTTGTGGGTACCCGGCTTCCCGGTACCCGCAACGGCACAGGCGCAATCGCCACATTGCAGAATGAGCTAAACAGCCGCTATCGCGTCGCTAAGAAACGTTTTACAAGGGCTACGAGGCGGATGCGAAAAAACAGCGCGAGGAAACAGGGGAAAGGGAATCGACATGTTAACGTTTGAACAACCACTGCTGCTGCTGTTGTTCGTGCCTGTCGCGGCCCTGATCTTTTTCGCGTGGCGGCGCACCTCGCTTCCGTTCCCGAAGCGGCAGCGCTGGCTCATTCTGGGCAGCCGGTTGCTGCTGTTTGCGTTGATTATTTCGGCGCTGGCTGGCGCGGCATGGTCGCAGCCGATCTCGCGGCAGGCAGTAGTATTCGTGGGCGATATCTCCGCCAGCACTACGCCGCAGCGAGCCTTTATCGAGCAGTGGATCACCTCCGCGCTGCGTCACAGGGGGCCGGATGACCAGGTGGGCATCGTCGCTGTGGGGCGCAACGCGCTGGTGGAGCAGTCCATGCGCAGCCAGATCGACTTTTCCCATTTCCAATCCACGCCTGATACCAACTATACCGACCTTGCCGCCGGGCTGCGACTGGCTGCCGCCATTCTGCCAACGGACAGCGAACGCCGCATCGTGCTGCTGACCGATGGGCAACAAAACCTGGAAGACGCGCTGCAGGAGGCGCAACTTTTGCAGCAACAGGGCATCCGGCTGGATATCGTGCCATTGCCAACCGTCAACGGACCGGATGCACGCATCGATGGCCTCAACGCACCGGAGAACCTGCACACTAACGAGCGCTTCCTCCTGCGCACCCGGCTCTACAGCACGGTGGCTGAGAAGGCCACACTGCGCCTGTACCTCGACCAGACCCTGTTGACGCAGCAATCCATTCAACTGACATTCGGGCAGCAGGAGGTCGATTTCAACGTCGTGGCACCGCCGCCCGGCTTCCACACCTACCGCGTGACGCTGGACGCGCCCGTGGACAGCGTTCTGCAAAATAACGAGGCGGCAACGTTCGTCAATGTGCAGGGGCCACCACACGTGCTGATCGTCGAAGGACAGCCCGGCGAAGGACACAATATCGCCGCCGCGTTGAAAGCCACCGGCATTAACGTCACCATTGGCACGCCCAACGATATCCCCATCTCGCTCGAAGGGCTGGCTGGCTACAGTTCCGTCATTCTTGCCAATGTGCCAGCCATCGAACTGGGAACCGAGCGCATGCAGATACTTCAGGCGTATGTGCGCGATCTCGGTCGCGGCCTCGTAGTTAGTGGAGGCCAGAACAGCTATGGCGTCGGGGGCTACGCCAACACGCCGTTGGAGCAGACGCTGCCGGTCAGTATGCAGATACCGCAGCACAAGGACACACCCAGTATCGCCGTGGTGCTGATTATCGAGAGCCTGGAAAGCGATGCCGAGGTCAATATCTCCAAAGAGGCTGCAAAGGGCGTTATCAGCCTGCTCACGCCTCGCGACCAGGTGGGCATCTCCGCCGCCTATGGCAGTCTGGTTGTCCCCATGCAGCACGTCACCAACAAATCTGCCATCAACCACGCCATCGATGCGATGGACCCCAACGATCCTGCCAGCTACCTGCCCGACCTGGTGAACGCGGAGTCCGTGCTGCTGAAAAGCAACGCCAAAATCAAGCACGTCATCCTGCTTGGCGATGGCGACGCCTTCGACAGCTACGGGCAGCAGGTGATAAAGATGGCAAGCGAACAGATCACCGTCTCCACCGTTGCCACCAACTCGCAGTCCTTCCAGGAACTGGGAACGATGCAGCAGATCGCCACCTGGGGCAAGGGGCGTTTCTACCGCGCCGATGATCCGACCACCATCCCGCAAATCTTGCTGAAAGAGACGCAGCAGGCGGCGCGTCGTGCTGTCATCAACGAATCGTTCACGCCTGAAACCGTCGGCAGCCATCCCATCCTGACCGGCCTCGGCCCTCTGCCCATCCTCAACGGCTATGTAGCAACAACGCCCAAACCTGCCGCGCAACTCGTGCTCGTCAGCCATCTGGACGATCCCGTGCTGGCGGTCTGGCAATACGGTCTGGGACGTGTCGCGGCCTGGACAAGCGACGCGCTCGGCCTCTGGACAGGGAACTGGCTTCGCTGGTCAAACGCCGCTCGCTGGTGGGCCAATGTCGTGACCTGGACGCTGCCATCCTCGCAGAGTGCGCTGGATGTCAACGCGACGGTCGTCAACGGCACGGGCCAGCTTACCGTCGACCTGCCACCCGGTACGCCCACAAGTTCAAACGGCCAGCAGGCGCAGGTGCATATCATCGCGCCCGATCTCTCGCAGGCCACGCTGCCCCTACAACCTACCGCGCCCGGTCGCTGGCAGGGCAATTTCCCGGCAGGGCAGGTCGGCGCGTACCTGCTGCAAGTCACGTGGCAGGGGCAAAGTAAGGGCATATCCAGCCGTCTAAGCGCTACAACCGGTCTTGTCGTCCCCTACTCGCCCGAATATCGCAGTTCTGGCACAGACACACGCTTCCTCACGCTGCTGGCACGTGCCGGAGGTGGCTCCCTGCTCGGCCCAAATAGTACCAGCGCCGCCTTTTCCAGCAACCTGCCGCCGGTCTCGGCAGCTATTCCCATCATCTTCCTATTGCTGGCGATAGCCGCGCTGCTGCTGCCCATCGATATCGCGCTGCGCCGCCTGTCGAGCCTGGAATTCCTGGTCCTCGGCTACCAGTGGCTGCTCGCCCATCTCAAACGCCGCACGCCGCAACTGGCAGCCGAAGCCGCGCAGCTTTCCGGCACCGCCCTCGGCTCAACCCTGGGCAACCTGCGCACCCAACGCGCCGAGCGCCGCACCCGGCTCCAGAGCGCGAAGCCTCGCACGGGCGCATCTCCGCTGGATTCGCTCCAAAAACCTACCCGGCAGGAAGCACAACCACCAACCAGACGAGAAAAAGCCGAACAAAAGACAGAGGAGATTTCAACGACCGAGAAGTTGTTGGAGGCCAAGCGCAGCCGCGCTCAAAAACGGTCGAGCAAGGAAGGAATGTAGGGGCGATGCCTTGTGCTCGCCCGCGTC
>DASTKE010000318.1:0-6940 GCA_035716105.1 Ktedonobacteraceae bacterium
TGTGGGTTTGCGAAGGCAAACCCACAGCCACCTGCCGCACAATGCTCCTCATAAATAAAAATGGTGCGAGTCGCGCAGCGACGAGTACGCGAACAATTGAAAGAAAACGCCCATGAATCTGCAATTTGAACGGAAATACTGGGAAGAGCGCCTGACCTGCCCTGACTGGTATGTGCGCCTCGAAGAGGAGCTGCGCACCCTGATCTTCCCGGTGGTACGTCCCGATGCAGCCTTGAAGCGTTTCCGGCACCAGGTATACGAGCTGGTGGAGGAACTGCTGGAAAGCGGCACACTGCCTCTGGCGCAGACCGGGCCGCAGCTTGACGGGGAAAGATGCCCCATTGACACCATCGTCATTCACCATACGACGGAGGAGCTGGATATCAGGCTGGGCAAGCTTTCCGCCATCGGGCTGGTGCGCCAGTATGCCTTTCAGTATCTCGTGAATAACGTGCTGGGCCACACGGTTCGCGGAGAGCCGATCTGGTCGGGGCATTTTCTCCAGGGGAAGATGGTCTTCTTCGCCTATCACTGGCTTATGCGACCAGATGGCACGACGGAGCGCCTGCTGGAAGACGGATATATTGGCTGGCACGCCGGAAACTGGCTCGTCAACACGCGCAGCATCGGCATAGCGTTCTCCGGCGACTACGAGCAGAGCGAACCGCCTTCCGCCCAAATCGAGGCGACAGTCCGTCTCATCCGCGAACACTATCCTCAGGTAGCTAGCGCAAATATCCTGGGGCATTGCGAGGTGGTGGAGGGAACAACCTGTCCCGGTGGGCAGTTTCTGAATGGATGGAAGCGGCACTTCTAAAGATTGGATAGTGTTACACCGCCTGCCAGATCTGCACTGTTTTGTCGTTGCTGGCGGAGGCGACGCGGCTGCCATCGGGCGACCATGCTACCGAGGTTGCCCAGTCTTTATGGCCTTCGTAGGTAAAGATGTGGTCGCCGGTCGTGGCATTCCAGAGTTGCACGGTGGTGTCGTTGCTGGCGGAGGCGATGGTGATGTTATCGGGCGACCATGCTACTGCTCGCACGCTGTCTCTATGACCGTCGTAGGTGCATATAAGCTGGCGCGTGTTCGTATTCCAGACCTGGACGCTGCCTTTGGGGTTCGCGATAGCCAGGAATGTGCTGTCGGGAGACCACGCGAGATGCCCTGTCCAGGGTGAGGGTGTCGGGAAGGTGGTGATACGCTCGCCAGTGGCGGCGTTCCACACGTGGACAGTCGAGTCGTTGCAGGTCATGGCGATACGCTTGCCATCGGGCGACCAGGCGAGAGCCAGTACGGAGAATGTGGGCGACAACCTGAGATGGGGATTATATTGACGAAGAGTCTGACCGGTTTGCACATCCCAGATATGCGCGGTTCTGTCCGTTCCCGTGCTGCTGCACGCCGAGACGATACGCCTGCCGTCGGGCGACCAATCGAGCGTGTAGACGCTGGGCCAGATGCCGGAATGCCCGGAATAAACGGTGATTCTGCCACCGTTATTCGCATCCCACACATGCACCGTTTTCCCATCTCCTGCTGAGGCAATGCGCGAGCCATCGGGCGACCAGGACACGTTGTAGATTGTGGGACGCCAGCTTGTCCTGGCAATCCATCCTTTATCAGGCTGGTGTCCTCGATAGGTAGTGAGAGATGCTCCCGTGTTGGCGTCCCAGACTTGCACCACGCCATCGCTGCCAGTCGAGGCGATATGGTCGCCATGTGGTTCCCAGGCGATTGCCAGCACCCAGTGGGCATGGATGTTAGACGAGTAGAGCAATTGCCCCTGCGCCGCTGGAAAGCGAGAGATGTTGGTCATGGATGAAGCTCTATCTTCTGAAGGGAATGGCTCGGACGGTGATGCCAGACCGCCCTGTTGAATAACATGAAGTGTGAAGCGCGCCGCGTTCTTTGCCGCCTCCTCCTGTCGCTCGTCATTCTTGTTACCATCGGCCCAGTCACAAATGGCTTTGACGAGAATCCAATCCATTTTGCGGCGCTGTTCAGCAGTGCCAAGAGCCGCTCCTTCCATTTCTCCACCAATCGCACCGGGTTCAAGTTGAAGCAGCTGGTTGCGATATTCCAGATTATCGACAAGCTTTTCCCCGGACAAAATGGGGCCAAATTGGATATTTGCCGGATAATTCCAATCTTTTGCCCCTGAGCGAAACTTATCCAGAAGACGTATCGGTGCAGGGATGCGACTGCCGCGTAGCAGGATACGTTGCTGTTGTATCGCGTCTGTGCCTATCCGCTGAACGTTATAATCGTAAATATCCGTCGAGACGAGAATATCACCGATCCGCTGCTTTTTTTTGTCCACGCCAAAGGCAATGCCAACCATGATGACGGCTGATGGGGAAAGCGCGGGAAGGGCTTCCAGGACGGTCAGAAGCGCGCTGCCGGGACCGCTGACACCCATCTCCGACTGCACCATGAAGACTCTTGTGTTGCTCACCTCGCCCAGATCATAGTACGTTTTAGCATCAGAACCGAGATAGCACCGTTTGTAATCGGAAAATAATTGCAGTACCGCTTTCGCCTCAATTTCCGTAACGGTGACAAGCAACACGTCAGCCTGGGGATGCGGATATGGCTTATGAGATGCCTGCGCCATAGCCTCTTGTCCTTCCCCTCACTATAAGGTGAGCAATATACGTTCAAATCTTTCAAACACGGCAATTATAGCATGAGGCACAAGAGTAAAGAGATAGTGATGCCTGGTCTTTTGTGCCTCGTCAAGCTTTTGGTCGGCTACGAAAGCGATTTCAAAGTGCTCGTTTGTTGCATTTCTCTTCCTTTTCATGTAAAGTATTCATGGATATCTCCTTACCGCCTGGATTTCCTGTCGCGCCACTGATGTGTTGTAGCTGATACGTTTGAAGAGCATTTTCCATTATCCTGGCAGATGAACGGCTTTTGTGTGAATAGTTCGTCTAGCTGCGTATACGATTCCATCCTCGCGCATCCTCTATTGAGTACAAAAGAAAGGAAGGTAGGAACCTTATGGCCTCAGTTTCACAGGACGTGCTGGTGCAGTTCGGTCGCGATAGCGGTCTCACAGGTACCGCGGGCTATTATGCCACGACGGAAGGGACGCAGCATGTCATTGTCGGGCTTGCTCCCGCCGCGCTGACGGAGGTGTACTGGAAGTCCGGGCAAGGCGTTCACCAGGATACGTTGACCACATTTCCCACCAGCAGAATTGTAGATATCGGTGCCTACTTCGATCCCGATGATGGCACCCAGCACGCTATTGTGGCGACCCGCGACGGGGCGCTGACAGAGGTATACTGGAAGTCCGGGCAAGGAGTCCACCAGGACGTGTTGACAACCTTTAGCGCTGGCATAGTTACCATTGCCAGTTATTATGTCACCGGTGAACAGACGCAGCATGTGATTGTCGGAACGAGCGATGGTATGCTACACGAGGTCTTCTGGAAGTCGGGTCAGGACGTTCATCAGGATGTGCTGACCACGTTCTCTCAAGGTCTGACTGATGTTGGAGCCTACTTCAACTCTGATGAAGGGACACAGCATGTCATTGTCGGAACCAGCGACGGCACATTACACGAGGTCTTCTGGAAATCGGGTCAGGGCGTCCATCAAGACATACTGGCCAGCTTCAGCAACACCATCGTCGGTGTAGCCGGTTACTACGTCCCGATAGGGGGAACGCAACATGCCATTGTAGGAACCGTTGATGGTGTCCTGCACGAAGTTTTCTGGAAGTCGGGTCAGGGCGTTCACCAGGATGTGTTGACTACCTTCCCCGCTGGCATCATCGATGTCGGTGGCTACTTCAACCCCGACGAGGGCAGCCAGCACGCGATTGCCTCAATCCATGACGGCTCTCTCGTCGAAGTCTTCTGGCGAGCGTGAGGAGTTATCGAAGGCCAGACAAAGAGAGATGTTGCTGCAAACGGCAGCAACATCTCTCTTCGTCTGGCTCTCAACAACTCAAACCTACGCGGTGTGCCTAAATCCCATGGCATAAAGGGAGGCGTAGGGGCCGTTGTGTTGCAGGAGTTGGGCGTGGGTGCCTTGCTCGATGATGCGCCCGGCTTGCAGGACGACGATGTTGTCGGCCCCTTTGATGGTCGAGAGACGGTGGGCGATGACGAGCGCGGTACGCCCGTGTAGCAGGCGGCGCAGACCCTGCTGCACTATCAGCTCGGTGACGGTGTCGATGTTGGCCGTGGCTTCGTCGAGGATGAGGATACGCGGGTCGGCCAGCAGGGCGCGGGCGAAGGAGATGAGCTGGCGCTGGCCCACGCTCAGGTTGCGCCCGCGCTCGCGAATGGGCGTCTCGTAGCCTGCGGGAAGCTGCATCACCAGGTCGTGCAGGCCGACGGCGCGAGATGCCTCCTCGATCTCCTCGTTGCTGGCATCCAGGCGACCGTAGCGGATGTTGTCGCGAATGGTGCCGGTGAACAGGAACGGCTCTTGCAGCACGATACCGATCTGGCTGCGCAGCGATTCCTGCTTCACGTCGCGGATATCATGCTCGTCGATCAGAATGGCCCCGTCCTGGATATCGTAGAAGCGCGTCATCAGGCTGGCAATCGTGCTCTTGCCCGCGCCCGTCGGCCCCACGATAGCGATGGTCTGCCCCGGCTCAATGGTCAGGTTGAAGTCGCGCAGGACGGGCAGGTCGGCATGGTAGCCGAACCTGACGTGACGAAACTCTACTTTGCCCTCGATCTGCGGCATGGGCGCGGCATCCGGGCGATCCGCGATCTCAACGGGCATCGCCAGAATCTGGAAGATGCGCTCCGCCGCGACGCTGGCGCGCTGCAACTGCGTGTACTGCTGGCTCAGGTCGCGGATGGGGTCGAAGAAACGGTTGATATAGAGCGTGAAGGCCACGAGCATACCGACCTGCAGCGATCCCTGCACGACAAGCGAGCCGCCATAGATCACCGTCAGCACGGTGGCGACGGCGGCGACAACCTCGACCAGTGGCAGGATGAAGGCGGCGACGCGGCTGGCCTGGAGGTTGGTGTCGCGGTTATAGGCGTTCAGATCGTCGAACTCGGCGCGGTTGCGGTCCTCGCGGGCGAGACTCTGGATCACGCGCATACCGGAGATGTTCTCCTGCAAGGTGGCGTTGACCATCGAGATGGCGGCGCGGGTCAGACGGAAGGAGCGCTGCGCGTGACGTTGCCAGAAAAAGGCGATGACGATCATGAAGGGCAGCACGGTAAAGGTCAGCAGCGCCAGTGGCACGTTCATTGCCAGCATGGCGGCGATGATGCCCACCAGCGCCACCAGCGAGCCGAGCATGGAGAGCAGACCGGAACTGAGCAGGGATTCCAATACGTCGATATCGCTTTGCAGGCGCGACATCACGCGCCCGATCTGCGTGCGGTCATAGAAGCTGAGCGCGAGTCGTTGCAGGTGCGCGAACATATCGGAACTGAGGGAGTAGAGAATCTGCTGCCCGGCCCACGACATTGTCCAGACCTGCCCGTACTGCGTCAGCCACATGAAGAGGTTGACCACCAGCAGCACGATGCTGATGATCGCCAGCCCCTTCAGGTCGTTGTGCGTGATGAAATCGTCAATGGCGACGCCGATCAGGTAGGGATTCGCCAGGCTGAAGGCGGTGTAGAGCAGCATCAACACGATGCTGATGCTGGTTGTTCCCTTGTAACGACCCAGGTAGGGGAGAAAGCTCCTGGCAAGCTTCCATTCAAATTTCCCCGTGATATTCTCGTCGGAGCGTTCCAATGTGTTTTCGCGCCAGATCTTCTGGCGGCGTACCGCGATGGAATCCTGTTTCATCGCGCCACCTCCTGTTCTTGCGCGTCTTCTGGAAGGGCGGAGGTGGGTTTTGGAAGGGCGGAGGCAAGCTCCGCCCCTACGGGTCCGTTTGCGTCCGGTTTTGTGTTTTGGGTGTTCAAGCGGCGCGTTTCAAATTCTTCCTGCTCGCGTAGTTGCAGGTCGTAGAGTTGGGTGTAAATGCCGCCCTGTGCCAGCAGCGTCTCGTGCGTGCCACGCTCGACGATGCGTCCCTTGTCCAGCACGAGAATCTGGTCCGCGTTCTTGATGGTGCGCAGGCGCGAGGCGACCACGAACGTCGTGCGGTTCTGCATGACGGCTTCCAGCGCTTGCTGGATGAGGTATTCGGTCTCCATGTCCACGCTTGAGGTGGAGTCGTCGAGGATGAGGATGCGCGGGTCGAGCAGCAGCGTGCGGGCGATGGCGACGCGCTGTTTCTGTCCACCGGAGAGCGTGACGCCGCGCTCACCCACCCAGGTATCGTAGCCATCTGGCAGGTTGCGGGCGAACTCGTCGACGCGAGCAATCTTTGCCGCCGCGAGAATCTGTTCGTCGGTGGCGTTGGCGACGCCATAGGCGATGTTGTCGCGCAGCGTGGCGTTGAAGAGGAACACGTCCTGGAGCACCAGCCCCACGTTGCGGCGCAGCGAGAGCAGCGTCACCTCGCGCAAGTCTTGCCCATCAATGGTGATGCGTCCACTGGTCGGGTCGTAGAAGCGTGGCAGCAGGTTGAGGATCGTGCTTTTGCCGCTGCCGGTGGCTCCAAGCAGGGCGACGACCTGGCCGGGCTGCGCGTCGATCTTGAGGTCGTGCAGCACCTCCGGCCCCTTGCCATAGGCGAACGAAACGTCATCGAATTGCACGTGTCCCTGCACATCCTGAAGCTCTCGCGCACCGGGGTTATCAGTGATGATGGGCTGTGTGTCCATCACGCTGAAGATGCGCGTACCACCGGAGAGGCCGCGCATAAACCACGTGACGACGTAGCCCAGCGAGCGCACGGGCGTATTGAGCAGCAGGACGTAGGTTGTCACGGCGGCCAGCGTACCCAGGCTCAGTTTGTGGCCGATGACGGCGACACCACCGACCCAGACCAGCAGGACGGTGATCACATTGACGACGAAGACCATCAACGGCTGGTTCCAGGCCGAGAGTCGC
>DASTKE010000319.1:0-7557 GCA_035716105.1 Ktedonobacteraceae bacterium
TCCATCGAGGCTAGCGGCGCTCAGGGCGGCGGCCAGTTGCACAAAGGGATGTTCTGCCGGGTGAGCCGTTGCCAGTTCCAGGTTATACTCGTCCCAGGCGTGTTGCAGCACCGAGCGTAGCTGACCGGATTGATCGGGGAAATGTGTCGTCAGGTAAAGGGCCGCGGGAAGCAGAAACACCCGTGTTGCCGGGGCGCTCATGCGTCCCCCTGTTCCTGTCCCCCCGTCCGGTTGCAGGGGAAGGCTGGGAGCCTGCTGCTCGTGAGCAAAGCGGTCAAGATAGGAATCGGGCAGGGTCATTACCAGCAGGTGCTCCGCCGGGCGTAATCCTGCCTGCTTCAACAGCGCGGTGAACCATTCCAGGTGCGTGATTGGCTCTTCGGAGGTCATGCCCATCGCCACTCCGACCATCATCACGTCACTGAGCAGTGTTCGCAAGAAGGCTGGATGGGATGCTTCTTCCCCGGTCGGCACCGCTAGATGCTTGGCTTCTGCTATCGTGCGCACAATGTCGTTAAGGGCGGCAGGGTCAGTGCTGTCCAGCGGGTAGATTGTTACCTGCTCTTTGTCACTGCTACCACAGAAGCCCAGATTGCAGAAGACGCGCACCGTAATGACCGAGCCGCCCATGCCAGACCAGATGATGTGGCGGATGCCGCGTTGCCAGATGTCTCGTGCCTCTGCTTCGACCTGCTCCAGGTGTGTCGGATCGGCGAGCAGGTGTGCGATCCCCTCGACCCAATCGAGTTTGAGAATACCATCTTCACTGCCCAATGTTGCCATCAAGCCATCGCGCCGCCGCAACTGGCCGACGGCATCATCCTCGATCAGTTGTTGGAGGGCGGCTCGTCTGGCGTTGTCATTCGTCATTCCTGAAATCTCCTTCCCTTATATCCCACGAGCGCGGTAGAGCATCTCACCAGCGTGTGGGACGAAGAGAATACCTTCTTGTTCGCGTCCCATCCATGCTTTGGGGTCGATCTCTCGATAATCGGCATAACCCAGGTTGATGCGTCGGCAGCGTTCCTCTGGGATACCAGTTGCCAGTGTGACCGAGATACGCGGCGTTTCGATGCCAGTGGCAGCATCGTAGGTACCCGTTCCCTTGACGTGCGTGCTATGTGCCAGAATGCTGCCAGGCATATGTTTAAAACGATCCCACTGCTTGACGAAATAATCCCTGACATGATAGCCGACCTCGTCAATCAGTTTGCCGTGCGTGTAGGAGACCTCGGTAATATGCGGGGCGTAGATAATGACTTCGCCTCCGTCGGCAATTGCTGGCTCGGTTTTGTACATGGCCTTGGCTGCCGTCCACAGGTCGTCGTACATTTCTGCCGGGGCAGAGAGCACCTTGAGAAAAGGGCGGTCGACGTAGGTGATGTCGAGCTGCGCCGAGAGATCTGCGGCCTGGCTCCAGGCTTCTAAGTGGTCGCCGATATAGAGGCCGTGTAAGTCCTGGCCTTGCATCACCATTGCCAGGCAGAGCAGCGGGCGTGGCACAAATCCTGCCGCCTGCGTGATAACGCGCCGAACAGGGGTATCCTTGATGCCAATGGTGCGCATACTGGTCACTAGCGCTCCTAACCAGTGGGTGAAATTGATGATATCCGGCCCCGCGATGCCGGGAAAGAGATACTTGGCTCCCCCGGAGAAGCCGGCGACCTCGTGGGGAAAGACCGGCCCACAGATCAGCAAGAGGTCATAGTCGAAGATCAAGCGGTTGAGCGTCACCGGCACGTCATCGGTGAGCAGCCCACCGGTCAGCTTGCCTGCCTCCGCGTGTGAGATGACACCAATGGTTTGAAGCACCTGCGGATTGGCCCAGTCGTGGTTGAAAATGCGCACGTTGGGATAGTGCTCCGCTCGTTCGGTCGCCGTCGCCCCGACCAGGTGGTCAATGTAGGGCGTCTTAATGTAGTAGCCTTCCTCATTGGCTCGTGGGACCGCTGTCACGCCGACCAGGTGGTCAATGGCCTCGTGCAACATGGGGGGATGGGTTCCCAGGGCAATGAGGTAGTCCAGTTGGGCGGCGCGTTGTCCAAATTGCTCGTAGAGCAGGCGAAACATCAGGGGTATCGGAGCCGTGCGTGTCCCGTCAGGAATAATTACCAGGACGCGCTTGTTGGCCGGGTCAAGCCCGGCTCCTACGAGTAACTCCTCATCTGCTGAGGCGAGCAATTGTTGTACATCCTCTATTGTCAACGTTGTTGTCGTTGAACCTTTCCCGAGAACCATGATGCGTTCACTCCTATTCTAGACGCCGCTATACGCTGAGAAACCACCATCGACGGGAACCACAATACCGGTCACGAACGATGAAGCTGGGCTGACCAACCACAGCAGCGTGCCAGCCAGGTCGTCCGGCTCGCCTAAGCGACTCATCGGTGTATGATCGACAATCTTCTGCCCACGGGGAGTCATCTTCCCGTCCGCATCAACCATCAAATAGTGATTCTGTTCCGTCAGGAAGAAGCCGGGGGCCAGGGCGTTGACCCGGATGCGTGGACTGTACTCCTGCGCCATATGCGTGGCCAGCCACTGTGTGAAGTTGGCGATGGCTGCCTTAGCCGCGCTGTAGGCGGGGACGCGAGTCAGGGGTCGCAGACCACTCATAGAGGTGACGTTGACGATGCAACCTTGTCCGCGCTCGGCCATGTCACGTCCAAAGACCTGGCAACTCTGGAAGGTTCCGGTAAAATTCAGGCCGAAGACGTGGTTTGCGGCTTCGATGTCCAGGTCAAAGAAGCTTTGTTCGGCTGAAGTGGTAGCCGCGGGGGAGTTGCCTCCCGCGGCATTGATTAACATATCTACCGGGCCGAAGGCGCTTGTGATCTGCTCCCGGCTTTGCTCGAGCGCGGCTCGATCCAGCACATCGGCAGCGATACCGATAGCCGTGCCACCTTCGGCCTGGATGGTCTCGGCCACCTTTTGCGCGGTCTCGGCATGACGGCCCAGAATCGCGACCTGTACGCCTGCCTGCGCCAGAGCAGAGGCCATGGCTCGTCCTAAGTGGCCGCTGCCGCCCGTGATGACGGCTGTACGGCCTCGCACGTCGAAGAGTACTTGCACATCAAAGCTCTTCTCGGGCATATCTCCTCCTCTCGAAGCTCGTGTCCCAATCGGCACTTATGGTTTGTACCCAAAGTCTGAAATCGCCAGCCAGCGTTCCCTGAGATAGTGCGCGGCCATTTTCGGCTTGCGTTCTCTGGTGAACACGCCCTTTTTGTTGCCCTGGACGCGCATCACACCTTGACTGGTTTGGAAATCGGTGAAGTGCCACACCTGCTCACCGATAAAGTTTGGGAACTCGTCTACTACTTCATGATTGGCTTGCAGGCAGGCCACTTGATACTCTTCGGAAAACATCACGGGCGTCGTATCATGGAAACCGGCGATGGTGTCAGCGCCATACTCGGTGAACATGATGGGTTTGCCCGGCTGCACCCGATTCCAGCCCGTCAACTCGGCGCGCAAGAGGGCTTTGGCCACCTCTAACTGTCCGCCATAGGCATACCAGCCATAGTAGCGGTTGAGCGCCAGCACATCCACGAGGTCCGAAACGGTATTCTTGTCGGGCGTTGCCATCATGTGTATCACAATGGTGACGGGGCGTTTCTGGGGGTCGATATCTCGTGCGAGCTGGACTAAGGGTTGAAAGTATTCATGTGCGCCTTCCTCTTCGGAAGCCGGCTCATTGGCAATCGACCACATCACCACACACGGGTGATTTTTATCCCGTGCAATCAACTCACGAATCACCTGCGCATGATGCTCTTTCGTTCCAAGCTCTTCCCACGTTTTATGGGGCTTGCCACTCCCGCCAAAGAATGATCCAAAGTTCAAATGCAATCCGACCGCCGGTACCTCATCAATCACCACAAATCCTTCACGGTCCGCAAGACGCATGAGCTCTTCAGAATAGGGATAGTGCGAGGTGCGGAAGGAGTTGGCACCAATCCATCGCAGCAGATTCAGGTCTTTCACATTGAGCACTTCATCCAATCCGCGCCCGTGGATATGGGAGTCCTCATGTTTGCCAAAGCCCTTAAAATAGAACGGCTTCCCGTTAATGAGGAATTTCCCATCCTTGATCTCGACCGTCCGCACGCCGAACGGTTGCTCGTACGTATCCAGACGCTGACCATCCTTCCACAATTCCACGACACAGGTATACAGATAGGCATGCAGCGGCTGCCAGAGATGCACATCTTTGATAGTGAGTTGTCCGGTCGCTCCAGTGCCGCTGGTCACTCTTTCACCTGTCTCGTCTTGAAGGGAGACGCGAACCTCCGCCTCTCCCTCTGTCTCAATGGTGTATCCTACCTGCGCATTTGTCCCCTGCACCTCCGTCGTCAGGGTGATATCGCGTATGTAAGTTTTCGGAGTCGTGTAGAGTTTGACGGGGCGCTGGATGCCGGCATAGTTGAAAAAGTCAAAGTTCGGGGTATCCGTCACCACTTTTCCCAGGCCGGGAACGTCTTCTTCTTGATAATTGCCCACTGGAAGCGTGGTATAGTCCACGATATTGTTGACTGCGACCGTCAGGCGATTTTTGCCGAGGCTTGCGAACACGTTGATTTCTGCCTCGAATGGCGTAAATCCCCCCCGGTGCTCGACGACAAGCTGTCCATTGAGATAGACTTTGGCGGCATGCGTCACGGAGCCAAAACGAAGCACCATTCTTTGCGTAAAGACATGGTCAGGGACGACGATCTCCCGTTCATACCAGACCCAGCCGATGTGATCGCGAAATTCCGCCCCCTCGTACAGATCGTTGTAGGAAGCGGGAACTGGCATCGGGATCGCCTCCTGCAACGGGCGCGCAAACCATTCCTCTGCAAAACCCGTGCCGGAATCCAGCTGAAACTTCCAGATCCCGTTTATGTCAATCAGTTCTCTTGACGTGGTCATGATTGGGTATAACATGTATTCTCTCCTCTTGTGAGCATGTTTCCATCGAACAGTATACAGTACATATTATGCCAGTGCTGGCATCGACCGCTAACTCATCCAGTCCCCATCGCTATGCTGGGGCTGGATGGTCGGTTGCGTTATCGTACGGCCTTGATCGGCATCACCGTGAAAATACCAAGCAGGACGAAGATCGTCGCAGCGATGTACAAGAACGTATAATTACCACTAGTCAGCCCAAGGATGAAGCCGGCTAGCACGGGCGCCACTGAGTGGGGCAGCGTGTTGGCGATATTGATGATGCCCATATCCTTTGCCCGGTTCTTTGCCGAGGGCAACACCAGGGTAACGATCGCGACATCAACGGCCAGGTAGGCTCCCAGGCCGAATCCCAGCACGGCGGCAGCGAACACCACGGCTATCCAGGTGTGGAAGAAGGCGAGCAGGAGAAAGGAGATGGCCATAATGCACATCCCAACGATCACAAAAAGCTTGCGCCGCTTCAAGCGATCAGAGAGGAAACCGCCCAGGACGGTGGAAAGCAGCGACACCACCGCTGCGACGATGCTGAACGTCGAGGCCCCTTGCAGCGCCGCCGGATATTTCACGACATCCTCAAGGTAATAGAAGATATACGTGATGCCCAGAAAATAGCCGACAAACGGGACGAAACGGGTCAGCCATGCCCAGCCGAAATCTGGGTACCTGCGGGGATTAATCCAGAAATTCTTGAGAAACGCCCCGAGGTGGAAAGGAGGCATGTAGCCCTTCGGGAGAACCTTATCGTGCAGGAACAAAGCAAACGGAATGGTGGTCACGAGCACGATCAGGAACATGACCACGTAGGCGTTCGTCGGA
Organism: Ktedonobacteraceae bacterium; assembly: GCA_035716105.1. Classification (GTDB taxonomy): domain Bacteria; phylum Chloroflexota; class Ktedonobacteria; order Ktedonobacterales; family Ktedonobacteraceae; genus CADDYT01. The sequence continues at coordinate 5,773 of DASTKE010000319.1, forward strand.
GCGGATTTGAAGATCTGGCCAGCAAGAATCGCGCCCAGGATACCTCCAAGACCGGTGGCAAGACCGAAGATGCCGGACACCGTGCCACGCTGGTTCTCCGGGACCTGGTCGGGGATCGTCGCGATGAGCGTGGCCAAGGCGCAGTTGGAGAAGAGCTCGACAAAACAATAGCCAATGAACAAGAATGGGATACTCGTCGCTCGCCACATGAAGAGCAGGCCCACCACCGTCAGCAGGCCACCAGCGATGATCCACGGACGCCTGCGTCCAAAGCGCGAGGTCGTGCGGTCACTGAGCGCACCGGCGAGGGGATTGGCAAAAAGCGCGATCAGCACCGTGATGCTCGTGAAAAAACTGAGGATCGCGACTTTGCTCCCCGGAGCAAGCAGGCCAATCTGGTAGGGCAACAACAAGGCTCCGATACCGGCGTAGAGGATATAGAGAGAGATGGCAGCGGCAGTCAGCGCGAACATGAAGCCGCGGCCTACCTGCCGTGTCGGGGCTTGCAGCGCTTCTGGAGTGTCGAGAGATGGTTCGGCGGACAATGTCAGGTCAACGGCTTGAATATCTTCCATGGGAAAGGGCTCCTTTCGTTTCAAAAATCTTCCTTACATATCAAAATACTTCCTAAACTACTGCTTCAAAGGTGTTTGGTTGCTTTCGCTTCCATGTTCTTCTGCCTGAAGTCTCACGGTGCGCTCATTTTCCAGGTAGTTCGGAAGCATTGCCCTCCATAAGCGGGTGTTTCGTGCGGAAGTTGGAACGTTTGCTCTGCCGAGACCTGCTTCTACGTGCGCAATGAAATCCGTTGTCCGAGCTACTTTGATTTTAAACTGGGGGCGTTACAAAAAGCGTTATAAAGAACGTTAAAAACGCACGGTGCGCTCATTGCCCAGGCCGTTCGGAAGCATTGCCCTCCATGAGCGAGTGTTGCGAGCGGAAGTTGGAACGTTTGCTCTCCAACGTGGTGAAAGGTTCGAACTACCTGAACACATCTCCTTGGAATAGTATACTTGCTCAATCCGCCATTTTCTCGTATAATTCTGACCAATAAGGGGATATTTTTGACCATTTTAGGAGGACCACGATGCACCCCGCTTATGAGCAGTACAGGTCAGGTTGTCACTTGATTTCGCTCCTCACGAATCTCGACGTGCATTTGTTTGACCCCGAGGGGGTTTCACAGATCCATTCTGCACCCTACGATCTGCCCACTCTGCTTGAGCGTTTGAAACAGAAAGCGCTTGTACACATCCTTCGGCAGCCCTTTGCGAAAGAACACGTGTATGTGTTTCGCGATTCCATTCAGCTTGAGTTTCTGGCAGCAGGTGTGTGGGATGGAGCGGAACACCGGGGTGCCATCGTGGTCGGTCCCTGCATCAGGAAAGCCTATCACCCGCAGCTGCTACGTGAAATGAGCCAAAAAGAACGATTACCCCTTGCCATGCAGCGACAACTGCAACAAGGCTATACCACGTTGACGATGGTCGATGAAGCGAAACAGCAGGCCATCAGCTCCTTACTCATCAACGTGTTTCCCCTAGGAATGATGCAGCCGCAACGGATTGAAATCGCATTGCCTTCTGAAGACGGTACAGCGGTGAACTTCAACGATGATCTAGAGCAGGATCGGGTACTGATTGAGAGAAGATATGAGGGCGAGAACAAGCTGCTGCATGCCATCGCCAGAGGGGACCCGCAGTTGTTGAAAACAGCGATGGAGGAAGGGAAAGAGCTTTCCTGGCCGTACCGCCATCCCAATGCGCCCGTGCGGTCGATGAAAAA
>DASTKE010000320.1:0-15948 GCA_035716105.1 Ktedonobacteraceae bacterium
TGAACGTATTCACCGGCATTGTGCCAGGGCCACTCATCATACCTGCTACATGGAGAAAACATACCATGGAAGATACGCTGGAACGCACGGTTACTGTTGGCAGCAAATCGGGCTTGCACGCCCGTCCAGCCTCCGTTTTCGTGCAGAAAGCCAAAGAATTTCAGAGCAAAATCACGCTCTCGAAAAATGAGAAGACCGTTAACGCGAAATCTATCCTTTCCATTCTCTCTCTAGGTGCCGAACAGGGCGATCAGGTAGTGCTCACGGTGAGCGGAGATGATGCCGCCTCCGCGCTAGACAATCTGTCCTCACTGCTGCAAGGAGACATGGGGTAAGTGTATAGCGCTAACTGAAAGGCCACCCGCAAGGGGATGGCCCTACTATACCGCTGGCGAAGCCGTTGTCTAGTAGGGCCATCCCCTTGCGGGTGGCCTTCCTGCCCGAATAGTTCACGTGAGCTGGCGCACCGCCGGGCGAGCTAGCAGCAGGTAGAGGGTATACAGCGCGACGATGGAGGCGCTGATGATGACTGTGGGCGGTGCGCTGATCAGCGTGATGAGTCCCCCGGCGGGGAAGTCTCCCAGGGGACGAACGCCCATGATGAGCAGCGTGTTCAGGCTCATGACGCGCCCGCGCATCTGCGGCGGCACTCGCGTTTGCATCAACGTGATCGTGGTTGCTCCAACGCCGTTCTGTGCCACGCCAAAGAGGAAGAGCGCGAAGACGGAGAGCCAGAACAGGCGGCTGAAGGCGAACAGGAAGAGCGCGCCTGCCCAGAGCAGGAACGAGACCAGCAGGAGCAGACCTTTATACTGAAAGTCGCCCAGCGAGGCGATGGTCAGCGCGCCGATGACCGTTCCGATGCCGGAGGCGGCAAAGAGCAAACCTAACTGGAAGGCGCTGATATGTAAAACCTGTGTGGCGAAAATCGGTAGGATCAGCGACGAGGATGGGCCAAAGAACAGCAGTGCCCCATAGCCGGAAAGAATCCACGGCAAAGCGGCGTCGCGCCTCACAGCGCCAAGCGCGGCCCGAATCGAGTCCAGCAATGGCCCCCGCCGCTCTGTGCTCGCTTCCGCTGCCTCTTTCGGCACGCGCATGACGTACAGTGCGAGCAGAACGCCCAGATAGCTGACGCCATTCAAAAAGAAGTTGCCCGCGTAGCCGATGATGCCGATGGTTACACCGGCCAGGGCAGGCCCGAACACGGCTGCTCCGTTAAAGACAATCGATTGCAGCGAGATGGCGTTCATCAGGTTTTCTCGCGGCACCAGGATGGGAATGAGCGCCGAACGGCTTGGCTGATCGAAGCTCAAAACGGTGCCGGAGCAGAAGGCTAGCAGAACAATCATCCAAACCTGGATCACTCCTATGTAGGTGAGAAGCGCAAACAGGAAGGCCAGCAGCATCGACATCGACTGTGTGAAGAGCAGCAGGCGGCGCTTATCGATGCGGTCGGCCATGCTGCCGCCGAGCAGCGCGAAGAGGAAGAAGGACAGGGCTTGCGCCAGTGAGACAATGCCGAGCGCGAGCGCCGAGCCGTGCGTAATATGCAGCACCAGCAGACTCTGCGCGATAATTTGCATCCAGGTGCCGACAGAAGACACGACGAGGCCGATCCACAACAGGCGAAAATCGCGGTACCGGAGGGCGCGGAAGGTCTGCAATCGACCTTTGGGCTTTGGCGCGGGTACTGCTGGCTTCTCTTCAGAAGGTGCTGAACTCTCCATGTGCGTCCAATCATTTTTTGATCTGGTCAGTGCAAGACTCTGTATTGCAACTCTACTTTTGGGGCGATGGAGACCAGATCGCCGTCGGTAAGTATCAGGCGGTCAACGCGATTGCCCTTGTAGATCAGCCCGTTGAGGCTGTCGGCGTCTTCGATCACCCAGAATCCCTGTTCCTGGAATATCCTGGCGTGCAGGCGCGAGACACGCTGGTTGGGTACCGGCACATCGCTTTCACTGCTACGCCCGACGGTAAGCTCCGGCTTGTTCAACTCCCGCTCATCAACGATCTTGCCGTCAATTCTGATCAGCAGGCGAGCGTTGCGCGGGGGCGTTGCCGCGAGTGCCAGAGATGGCTGGGGTATAGCTTGACTGCTGCGATAGACATTGTCCATCGCGTTCCCACGCTCCTCTTTCCTCGGCAGCACCGGTACGGGAGCGGGGGCCGGTGGTTGTGACTGGTAGCGCATGGCTCTGGGCGCTACCGGAGGGAGAGGACGTGGCTCCTGCACCACTGGCAGCGGAGGCGACTGGTAATGCACAAAGGCCGAGCGCAGGATGGATTTTTCCGCGTTTCGTTCGAGGTTGTAGCGGTTCTGCTCTTCCAGCAATCCGGCGAATACACCGCCCCTGCGTTTCAACTCTTGATACGCCCCCTGTTCCACGATGCGTCCATCTTTGAGTACGATGATTTCGTCAACATTGCCCAGCGTGCTCAGACGATGGGAGATCATCAGCACAGTGCGTCCAACGACGAGCTTGTCCAGAGCGTGCATCACCTCCGCTTCGGCCTCCACGTCCAGACTGGCGGTTGGCTCGTCCAGAATGAGGATGGGGGCGTCGCGCAGGATGGCGCGGGCGATAGCCATGCGCTGGCGCTGGCCAAGTGAGAGATTCTTGCCTTGCTCGCGTATCTCCACTTCGTAGCCGCCCTTTTTCATGATGGTATCGTGAATCTGGGCCTTTTTCGCCGCGTCGACGACCTGTGCGAAGGGTGCGCCGGGGCGTCCGATCTCGATATTTTCGCGGAACGTTCCCTCAAAGAGCACCGATTCCTGAAGCACCATACTGACGTTCTGGCGCACTACCGAAAGTGGATACATGCGGTTATCAGCGCCATCGAGCTTCACCGAGCCGTCCATCACCTCGTAGAAGCGAGGGATGAGCTTGACCAGCGTGGTTTTGCCGCCGCCGGAGAGGCCGACGAGGGCAATTTTTTTCCCCGCTGGAATATGCAAGTTGATGCCTTTGAGTATGGGGCTGTCTTTCGTATAGCCAAAGATGACGTTCTCAAACATGATATCGCCGTGCAATTTTTGCGGGCCGTAGTAGGGTCTGTCGGTTTCGACGACTTCCGGGGCTTGATCGAGCACCTCCTGGATGCGTTCGGCACCTGACGCCGCACTGCTTGCCAGATTAGCCAGCTTTGACAGGTCGCGTATGGGTTGGTAGAACATTTTGAGGTAAGTGAGAAACAGGATCAGCGTCCCCACATCAACGCTGTTGGCAGGAATGGTGAAGAAGAGGAAAGGGAATGCTTTACCTCCGGCAACATAGCCGCCAACGCCGATAATGATGGCAGTCCCTATGCCAACCAGAATGGCAACAATCGGCGTAAACTGTGCCTGTAGCCCTCCTGCTCGCATACCCGCCTCCTGCTGCTTGCCAACATAGCGTCTGAAGCGCACATCTTCACGCTCTTCCAGTGTGAAGGCGCGAATAACAGTGAGCGCGTTGATATCTTCTGTCGCGACATCTGCCACCGCGCCAGCTGCCTTCGACTGCTTTTTCGTCGCCGCCTTGATGGATTTTGTATAGCCAAAAACGATGAGTATGAGCACGGGGATGACGCAGAGCGAAAGTAGCGTATACTGCGGGCTGAGGTAAAACATGATTGCGATGACGCCACCAATAATCAGGACGGCTGAGAGCAGATCAATCAGTCCATCGACGACGAGTTTTTGAATATCGGCAATGTTGCCGGTCACACGCTGGACGAGATCGCCCTTTTTCTGTTTGCCGTGCCAGTCGAGCGAGAGGCGTTGCAGGTGTTCAAACAACTGCTTTTGTAGTCTCGCACTCAGATTCTGTGCGATAACGGAAACCAGGAAGAGCGCGATAAAGGTCAAGAGGGCGCTCAAAGTTGTGAAGACGATGAGCGTAAGAACCGAAAAGACAATCACGCCGCTGATAGAATGATGGTAGGATGGCTGCTGCGCTCCTTTCGTGTGACTTCCGCTGCCTGGACACGGGAGCGACTTCGGCTGTTTTCCGCCGTCAAAGGGCTGATCGAAGAGGTCGAGTGGTCCATCCAGGAAAGAAAACGTGCAGGCCGGGTCCTGTGCAGAGTTGCTGACCTTACTGGTGATGAACTTGATCGGCATAGCGGCGGCGATATCGGAGCCAACCTGTGCAGCTGTTACCAGGAAGGTGATCAGAACGAGTAAGCGATATCCTTTTGAATTGCGAAACAGAAATTTGAATAACATGCCATCCCATCTCCTTCCCTGGATTTGCTATTACAACGCGACCTCCTGCCCCGCTCGTGTCGCCTGCATCGTCTTCGCCTTGCGTGCCTGACGGCGCTGAAGGTTGCGGGCGAGTCGCGCTTCGCGTTGCCTCTGTGCTTGCATTGTCGTGTGCAGGATATACTCCGAGACACGTGCAACCGCACGCGGCACCTGCCCAAAGCTGGGGAAGTCGTTAATATCGAGCAATACTAATCCTTCTGGCGTCTCAATCACATCCAGGCCATAGATTACCAGCCCGAAGAGCCTGCCCACATCTACCGCCAGTTTGCGCAGCTCTGGTGTGACGGGAATCTGCCTCTCCTGCACGTGACCGTGTAACGGAGATTTCTTCGCGACGGCAAAGACCTCTTTGCCTGTAACATAGAGTTTTATATCATAGCCAGTATTCTCAACATAATGCTGTGCGAGATAATAGGTATCTTTTTCATACGGTATTTCCAACGTTGCCAGCTCATCGGGGTATTCGACGCGGTAAATGTCGCGGCAGGAACTGCCGTTGTTCGGTTTGACGACCAGCGGGTATTCCTCGGCTGGAATCTGTTCGAGGAGATCTGGCCGGGCCACAAAGTACGTTCGTGGCATGGGCAGGCCGTGAGCACGGGCAAAGGCCGCTGCTACTGCCTTGTCGCGTACCAGACGAATAGAGCGTGAGTTATTGATAGTTGGAATGCCAACAGCTTCGGCTGCCTCAAGTATGATCAGGCCAGGGCCATCCGAAACCGTCTTCAGCACGTAGGCATCGTAGCCATACGAAGGGAGATCGGAAAGGTTGGCTACCATTGTGTGCGGCTCCAGGATATCAACGGTATGTCCCCAGAGCCGCAGTTGATCGGCAATGACCGATGGCATCGGCTCTTTTCGATATTGTTCTTCAATGATAAAACAGAAACGCACGTAAGCCTCTTTCTAGCAGCCCGTCAATAGTCTATATGCAATTAGGAAAGAAGATGGGCTTCATTGAATGTAGTATAACAGATTTCGATTTCAAAAACTGTATATTATCTCACTCTTATCTTATGTAATCCGAAAGTTAAAGGAATGTTAAGGATTTATCTCGACAGGCACAGGGTGATCTCGTCGAGCATAGCGGCAAGTTCGCCTGGGCGTGGGCTATTAAGCCGGTTGACCCTCCTGGTGGCGATTTTGAAGAGTAACGCTGCTTCGTACAGTTTTGAGCGGGTAATACTCTCATCGAGCGCCTGCTGGTTGACGCCACGTGCGCGCATGGCCTCTCGATAGGCATCAATGAAGCGTTGGGCGCTGGCCTCGAACCACTGGCGCATCCCCAGATGATGATACCAGAGCATGGATGGTCGCAGGTAGGCTAGGAAGTAGCCAATGTCGAGCGCGGGATCAGCGAGGCAGAAGCCATCAAAATCGACCACGAACGCGGCGTGGCTGTGGAACAGCAGTTGGCTCGATTTAAAGCCGCCATGCGCGGGCAGGTATGCATCTGGCTGCGCGGCTTCCAGCGCGGTGCCAAGCTCTTGCGCCAGCCGCAGCACATCGCTTGCCTGCTGTGGATTATGGCCTGCCAGCAGCCTGGCTCGCTCTCGCGCCCGTTTCGCCTCCTGTGCGCCCGTGCGTAATTTCCCGCCACGTGGCTGAACCGCGCTCGTGTGCAGGCGTGCCAACACCTCCCCTGTCAGGCGCAGTTCCTCCTCTGGCAGAATCAGTTGCTTCACCATGCCGCATCTGTATTCCACTTGTGGCCTGAAGACCTGGTTGCCGGTTCTCACCCGGTTTTCTGCCTCGTCTGGATTCGCAGGCTGGACCGCCTCGTTGAAAACGAGACCGGCTATATCGCTTGCTCCGAGTGGTCGAGGCAGCAGGGGAAACGGCTGGCCCGAACTGATCTGCTCTTCGTACAATGCTTGCATCATGGCCTGTATCTTCTGGGCCTGCTCGACATCCGAGTAGACTTTTCCATAGATGGTCAGCGCTTTTGGGGTTGTTAAACCTTCCCACTGGCGCTCTAGCGTAAGATGATAGCGAATGACGCAGCGGCTGGCGGGCTTGTAGCGCACTGGTTCCGCGCTGGCTGCCACAAGGTGCCAGGCTGGCTCGTTCAATTGGAGCCGTGCGGCCTGTTCCAGCGCCTGGAAGAGTTGGCTCTGAGGCGTGGTATCGCAGCTTGCCGCCAGGGTGGGAAGCGCGCTATCCGCTGGAAAGGCCTGCACCGAGAGGTCCAACGCATCCACATGCAGGATGCCCGGCTCCTGTACCTTGATTTCCGCCTGCTGGGCCTCGGCCTCTTGGAAACGAATGCGCGAGCCATCCAGCGCCGCCTCACCCAGGGTCAGGCTCACGGAGCGATTGGGCGCACCCGAATGGTGGGATGGTTTGCGCCGTATCTCATCCACGTTGTAAATAACGGCCAGGCCGCGCTCTGGCTTGCGACGCAGGTAGCGGACAAAGAGGCCGACCGGTGCATCTGTGCCGGGCAGCAAGGGCAGGTGTACTCGCGTAAAAAGCTGGTGTACCAGCGATGGCAGTTCCTCGATAGAGAGATTGTTCCCGGCTGGATGCTGATTCGAGAAGATATCAGTGGGCGTGGCTATTTCTTGCAACAGGCGCTCCACCAGTGTGACCAGGGCATCAGCAGCACCGGCAACACCGCGAAAGCCGGGAAACGAGTTCACGTCGACAATGACGGGGCCGGAATCGGACAGCAGGAGATCAACACCATAGAGGCGCAGATCAAACGCACGGCCAACCTCGCGCACGATCCGCACCCACTCTGCCGGCAGTTCACCGGCTGGAATGGGATAATCCTCTTTTCCGGCTCCGGCCAGTGGGGTGCGGCGGCGGGCCGCGAAGACCTGCTGGTCGATCACCCAGAATTTGATATCCCAGCCATCGCTCTCCGTGAATGCTTGCAGTACTACCGGTTCCTGGCTCCATTCAGGCTCGTACGACGCCAGTTCCTCGACGCTGTCCACCTTCGCCACCAGGTCGTTCCGGCTGCTGTAGCGACTTTTCATGATGAGGGGGAAGGAGAGCGTTGCCAGCAGATCGCGCTGCTCAAGCAGATGCGCAAGAGAGTCGAAGGCGATGGTACGGGGCCAGGGCAGGTGGGCCTCTTCCATCTTCTGGCTGAGTTGTACGCGATTTTGACAGAGTAGCGAGGATGTCCAGCTATTGACTACCACTGCGCCACGCTGCTCGAGCGCGTGTGCAACGTCCAACGCCTGTGGGGCGTGCGATTTCAAGAGGTACAGGTCAGCCAGTGGATACTGCTCTTCCTCCGCGAGGGCCTCTGCTGCCGTCAATTGGCGTACATCAAGCAGGCGCACGTCATGGGTGGCACGCAGTTTTTGCAATACAGCGCTAATAATTGGATGATTGGTGGTCTCTGGATTGTCTATAATCATACAAATGCGCATAGCATGACCTCTTTCATGAAAACAGCGACATCCTTCTCATTCCTATACTCACCAGGCAGTGCTATCCTCGAAGGATAGGCAGATATGCTGGAGTATAGCATATATACGCTGCAAAGGCTGTTATTTCCCTCACTGATTCAGGGTGAAACCGGGAAACTTCCAGAAGATATGTATGTCTTCTCGCTGCTGAAAGAGCTAACTATGCTCGTCTGGTGAGAGGCGAAGCAGGCGAGCGAACCAGTTCTTGCGGTCAACGGCGGTAAGGTCGACTGGTTGCGCTTTATGGCCATTCCCGTTAGCGATCTGCTGTGCAACAGTACTGCGCAGGGGAGCGGTTGCCCGGTGTTCCTCGCCATCGTCGTCGATGTTATAATCGTCCGAGCCATCCCAATCGCTGGCATCTTCTTTGCTGATCGGCTCGTGCGGGTTGGGCAGGTCTGCGGGCGGCAAGTTGCCGGAAATGATGGGCTGCGCACGCAAAATCTGGTCGCGTCGCATGGGCTGTGTCTCCTGCTTTTCCAGCGCCAGGCGATTATCGACCTCGGCCAGCAGGCGAGCAATCTCAGGACGCAACGCCCGGTTCCCTTCAGGAATGCTTGTCCACTGAACCAACGCCGCCGGGTAGTAACCGGCACGGTAGCAGAAGAGGCCGAGCAGCGCACGCGCATCATAAATGTTCATACGCTGCCAGAGCGCCAGTTCTTCGGCTGGCGTCTCGATCACATCTTCGCTGGCCTCGATGATTTCAACGCGGTGGTAGAGCTGTAAGCCCATGATGCGGTAGGGGAAGCCGTAAAAGAGGGCCAGCCGCCGTCGCCGGGTGCGCTCGGCAGGATATTTGCCGACAAAGTAGCGGCGCGTCCACGAGCCGCTTGACCAGACGATCCAGGCCACGATCAGGACGACAATACGGGCGAGATAACGCTGCCACGTGAAAGGGGCGACGCCGACCAGGACACCCAGAATGGCGAAACAGGCTCCCAGCGCCCACGCGCCATAGACGAGGCGGCGGCGATCCCAACCGAGCAGGTCAAAGTGGTGATGCAGCGGCGTGGCCAGGAATGGCCGGGGAAATTCGGTGTGTGGGATGATGACATCATTGCGCAGGTTAGCGAAGCGCAGCATCTGGAGTTTCTGGCGGAAGAACGGTGTCATAATGCGTGCCGAGATGAGCGCGGAAAGTCCTTCAAGCACGAAAGCCGCGCCGACCATCAGCAGCAGCGTTTCCTGGCGCGCGAAGATGGCGATCATCGCCAGCAAGCCACCGAGGGCCAGCGCTCCGCTATCTCCCATGATGATTTTGGCACGGCGTTTGGCGCTGCCTCGCCGTGCTGCCCAGGAAGAGGGCCAGTTCCAGGGCAGATACCCCAGTACGCTGCCCGCACACAGCAGAGAGAGCAGTTCTACCACCAGTCCCAACGAGTGGATGCCATTAATAATACCGGTCACGATGATGCCAAAGGCCAGCGCCGCGCTGAAGACCAGACCGCCAGCCAGCCCGTCAAGTCCATCGCTGAAATCGACGGAGAGCGAGGTCATAGTGCCGATCACACCCGTCATCAGCATCAAAAAGAGCAGCCAGGCGTAATTGACGTTGTGAATGATGACAAGGCGAACCAGAGAGCCGATGATGGGAAGCTGGGCGTAAGGATCGTATGGAGCCCGCCCGCCTGGAACCAGCCAGAAGTAGAGAAAAGCCGCCGCCATTGAAACGGCCATCACACTGATGAATTTATCGCGTTCGCGAATACCCTCTTTGCTACGGACTTTATGCCAGTCGTCGACAAAACCGATAATCATATAGCCAACGGTTGCACCCAGACCAATCAGCAGGAGTTTCCATTGCTCGACAGTAAAATTCAGAAGATAGCCCGCGGTCACGCCCGTGGCGAGAAGCGCGAACGTAAAAGATGGGCCACCCACCAGGGGCAGTTCGATAGTTTTAATTTCCCGTCCGCTGGCTGGAAGGTCCGAGCGATGCGGTCCGGGTTTATATTCACCGCTGCGAAATCTGGGGAAAAGCTTCATTGCGAGGCCGCAGATCAGCCAGCTTATGCCCGTACAGGCGGCAAAAATGCATAATAACCAGAATGGAACCATATAAACTCCCAAATGCGAAAGGCGTTGCGGCACAAAAGATGCCTCACCCCCGACATACATGTTCAAACGTGGCACAACTACTGACAGTAACGCTTTAGAAATTATGGGTAGTACACTCTGAGAACATCTATTGCCTTTGAAACAAGCGTTTCAACTGTTCTCTCGCTACCTGGCGATCATCCCAGGGTACCTTTTCTCTGCCGATAATAATGCTTTGTTCGTGTCCTTTCCCCGCCAACAGGATGGTATCTCCCTCCTGCGCCTGAGAAAACGCCTGGGCGATGGCCTCGGTGCGGTCTGCGATACAGAGGAAATCGTGTCCGCGACGTTTACCCGCCTCTTCTGCGCCCCGCGCAATCTCATCTAGAATTTTTTCTCGTTCCTCTTCACGAGGATCTTCATCAGTAATAACGAAAAAATTTGTCATTTGTGCTGCAATTCGTCCCATCACCGGGCGTTTCTGCACATCACGCTCACCTGCGGAACCGAAGACGGCCATCAGCTTGCCCGTCGTGAGGGGGCGCAGGATGGCGAGCACTTTTTCCAGGCTATCCGGTGTGTGGGCATAGTCGACGATCACCGTAAATGGCTGTCCCTCGTCGATGCGCTCCATGCGGCCCGTTACACCCGTCACGCTTGCCAGCGCACGGGCAATAACGGCTGGCGCGATGCCTTGACTGTACGCGGTGGTGATGGCGGCCACGCTGTTGCTGACGTTGAAGCGCCCAACCAGTTGGGTCTCAATCTCGATCTCGCTGTCCGGCAGAATCGCCCGGAAGCGGGTGCTGGAGGCGCGCAGTTGCAGATCAACGGCACGCACTGCCGCCGGGCTATCAATGCCGTAGTCCAGAATGGGAACGCGGCAATACGGTTTCAACACCTCGTAACTGGCATCATCACGATTCAGGATGGCGACGGGACGGCAGCCCAGCCCTTTATCTCGTTGCGGATCGAGCATCTCAAAGAGCCGTGCTTTGGCGCGGCGATAGTTCTCAATCGTCTTGTGAAAATCCAGGTGCTCATGAGTAATGTTGGTGACGACGCCGACATCAAACTCGCAGCCGCGCACGCGCTGTAATTCCAGTCCGTGCGAGGTGGATTCGATGACGGCATGGGTTGCTCCAGCGTCGAGCATACGGCGCAAAAACTGTTGTACTTCCAGGCTTTCCAGCGTGCTCTGTCGCGTCGCGTTCTCCCACTCTTGCCCATGCAGCTTGAAGTTTGCGGTGGTCATCAGGCCGGTGGCTTTTCCGGCAGCATCAAAGATGGTGCTGATCAGATTGCTGGTGGTGGTCTTGCCATCGGTGCCGGTGACGCCGATGGTGCAGAGTTGCCGTGCCGGATAGCCATAGAAGACGCAAGCGAGATTCGCCAGCGCGATGCGCACATCACGTACCTCTATATAGGGTACGGGCAGTTCGTTTGACGATATGTCTATGGCCTCGCCAAGCGCTGCTACCGCGCCACGGCTGGCCGCGTCGCTGAGAAAACGCCGACCATCGGTGTGCGTTCCCGGCACGGCAATAAAGAGTTCTCCCGGCGAGACGTGCCGCGAGTCATAGGTCAGGGACGAAATTTCCGTGTTGCCAATAAAGGTATCATAATCCTTCGGCTCCTCCGGTGAGAGCAGGGCCAATGACGGTTGTTCCAGTGCTGTCAGCAGTGTTTGTAATTGCATGATCGTCCTATCTACCAGGTCTCGGATATGGTGCGCTGATGACTCGCTGCTTGCTAGTAATAAATAGTGCGTGTGCGGTGATATGGACGCATATCCGTCGCGTTCTGGCCGCTTTGTCCCAGCAGCCAGAGGCGCTGATCAATCTCGGCTGGTGTCATGGTATGTCCCTCACGCTCCATTGCCCGCCGCAGCAACTCGCTGGCCCAGATGGTGGCGGCGCGTATTTCGACCTCCTCCTCGCTGCCGGGGGCCAGCAACTGCTGGCTCTCGACCCGTGCAGCCAGCGAAGGCAGGTACTCCAATACGCCGTAGTGTCGCAACACCTGCGGCAGCTTGTAGTCAGCGAAGGCGGTAAGCTGATCGATATCGAAGAACTCGCCCCATTGTTTGCCGCCAAAGGTGCCTTGCAGGTCCGCCACGCAGATTTGCGCCCGTTTGTAAAAACGTATCTCCTGGCCGCGATAGGCTGCTACATCGCGAAAGGAGGGGAAATGCTCGGCCAGCAGGGCCGCGAGTCTGGACGCGCTTCTCCCTGCCTGCTCGATCAGGCGTGCGAACTGGCCCTCGTATCGCTCTGACAGGACGCGCCCGACTTCGCGTGCGTTTTCCACGCGCTGCTCAAAGAGCGGGATGGCTGGCGAACCCTCTGTGCCACGCAGAATATGCGCCATATCCTCGCTGCTGATCGTGCTGAGGTAGGTCGCGTCCCAGAGCGGAAAGCCTTCCTCCACGGCCTGTTTGAGCGAGGCCGCTTCCGCCCAGTAGCCATTGAGCAGCTCTCCCTGGTACGCAATCTGCCAGCGCGGTTGACCCTTTTCGGCCCAGAAACAGAAATTCAATGCGTCGAGCAGCAGCACCCAGTTCGCAGTGCGCTCCGTGGCATCGTTGAAGTGATACTGCTCGTTCCAGAGTTCCGCGTCGAGCGCTCGGTTCTGCTCGTTGTGTTGTATCCACGAGCTGGCAAGCCGCTCGATCTGTTCCCGGTTGATCCAGACATGCTCTCCCTGTTCCACTACACGCCGCGTGCTGCTGAGTACTCCCAACGCATCAACGGTTCCATCGAGCGCATAGAGAGCATCGTCATCATCATCCACCCATCGTTGCGTGTCTACCATCTTCTCTACTGCCTATCTCCTCTTGTTCTGTTTCTTCGATTCTACAGGGAAGACAGGCTTTCGTCAATCTATCAGGCCAAATTAGTGTATGTTGGCAGAGATGTATATTGACGGGAGACACACAAGAATGGTATGCTTCTTCCAACTCAGCAATGTCGAGGCAAAAGCGTACCTTAATCCTTTGTCCTTGCTGCTTGCAGCGTTTCCATGTATTTCCTGTAGCCATTATCTGCCAAACCTTCATTTCCTGGCTGCAAGGTTTGCCTGCCGAAAGGAGGAACCCAGGAAACTACCGAACAGAACAGATTGACTCATGCTCTACATCATTGCTTCACCGGCGGAGTTCAATGATGTGTTCCTCTTGTATCCTGTCTCTACATTCTTTCATTAAGAAAGAGGGAGGTGTCCCTTGAGTTCAACTCAACGCTCTGCCAAAGACGAACTGATCGCACAGGATATCAAACGCCTGCATGGCCTGGGCTACGCGCAGGAACTCTTCCGTGCGATGGGCGGCTTTTCCAACTTCGCAATCTCCTTCACCATCATCTCGATCCTTAGTGGTTGTGTGACCCTCTTCTACCTGGTTCCGACGACAACGGGCTTTTCCGCTGCCTCGATTGGCTGGCCGCTCGTGACCATATTTGTAGTCATTGTCGCTCTGGGAATGGCCGAACTGGCCTCTGCCTATCCGACAGCCGGTGGCCTCTATTACTGGGCCTCCAAACTTGGCGGACCTGGTTGGGGCTGGTTCACAGGCTGGTTCAACCTGATTGGACAGGTGGCTGTGACCGCGGGCATTGATTATGGTGCCGCCGTCACCGTTGATGTGTTGCTCCATGCCTGGATTCCTGCCATTCCCGCGGTCCCCGGTTTTGCCAATCCTGCAACACAATGGACCACTCTACTGATCTACGCCATCATCCTGGTTTTGCACGCCATGCTCAATATCTTTGGCGTGCGCATTGTCGCTTTCCTGAATGATGTCAGTGTCTGGTGGCACATTATTGGCGTTGTTCTGATCGCGGGTGGCGTTGTCGTTGCGACATTGCTCTCGCTCCAGTTTAATCCGGGCGCAGGCGGCGTATGCTGCGCCACGCAGGTAACGGGTTCTGCCGTTCATGGACTCAATTCTGCCGGTGTACTTTTCAAGGTCAATCAGCTGTTCAACGCGACGGGTTTTCCTATCTGGTACGCCTTCCTCATCGGCCTGTTGCTGGCGCAGTACACCTATACCGGCTATGACGCTTCGGCTCATATGACCGAGGAGACGATTGGAGCGGAAACGCGGGCACCGTGGGGAGTGGTTATGTCAGTGGTGGTGTCGGCTATCGCTGGTTATGGGCTGCTGATGGGTTTGATGGCGGCTACACCCGATCTTGCTGCTGCTGGCAGCTTTGTGAATCCCGTGCTCTACATCCTGGAGAGCCGTCTCAGCTATGTCCTGGGTACGCTGTTGTTCGCCGTGATCGCATTTGCGCAGTTCTTCTGCGGCATGTCCTCGATCACGTCCAACTCACGCATGATCTACGCCTTCTCGCGTGATGGCGCTGTGCCTTTCCATAATGTTTGGCACAGGTTGAATCGTAGTCGTACTCCCCGTAATGCCATCATTCTGTCTGTAGCTTGTGCTTTCATCCTGGCAATTCCCAGTGTTGGAAACTACGTAGCCTATCTGGCGGTTACTTCTATTGCCACTATCGGCCTCTATATCGCGTATGCACTGCCCATCCTGCTGCGCCTCTTCGCCAGAGAGTTTCATCCCGGCCCGTGGCACCTGGGAGCCTGGAGTAAGCCGATTGGGATAGTGGCTGTGCTGTGGGTAGCCTTCATCGCGGTGCTATTCATGCTGCCAGCCGCCAATCCTATTACAGCTTCTAACTTCAACTACACTCCCATAGTGGTGCTGGGTACAATCGCGATAATAACCGTCTGGTGGTTCGTCAGTGCGCGTTTCTGGTTCAAAGGTCCAGTCATTCAGGGTTCGGCAACCGAACTCAGCGCTATTGAGCGCAGCCTCGGCGAAACCGCCGTTGTTGATGTTGAAGGCGCGGCTGGGGGTCAGTAAGAAGCATACCTCTCGTTGAGAAACGTCAAAGGGGCGAATTGGATGATCTAAACGCATCGTCCAATTCACCTCTTTTCTCTTGTATAACAGCGCAAAATATGTTAATATTACTGTACGCCTCTCAACGAGGGCTTGAAAAATCATCTTATCGTAGCGCGTAATTGCTCTGTTTAAGGAGAGACTCGCATATCACCCGTGAAGGGATCGCTGCGCGATTTGATTGCCCAATGGGCAGGTTGGTTGAATGCGGTTTCTAGTCCTGTTTCTCGTCAGTAGTAGTGCTGGATTATGTAGTGTGCCGGATTACAGAAACTGTGTTCTGAAGAGAGAAGAAAGGATGTTTCATTGAAAGAAGAGCAGCAGATCCAGAGTTTTGTGCATCGAGTTTCTACGGACGAGGAACTGCGGGATGCGTTGGTGCGCGACCCTGATATGGTCATGATGCGCGAGGGCTTTTCGCCTCGCGTTGCTCAGATTATCTCCCGCCTGGTGCCGCACCTCGCGGTCGAGCGAGAACTGGAACCATCGTTTTCCTGGTGGCGCTAGTTGGCATACATATGAGTACAAAGTAGGCCGGTAAGTGCCTCTGTTGTACTTCACTTCCTTTATGATGGCTTCTCACATGGATACTAGTGATCACATTCCTGTAGATATGTTTGCCGCTCAACAGGCTTTACTTGTTGAGCGGCTTCAAATTCTTCTCGTGAGTCTTGATCCAGAATTGCGCAATGATGTTGTTCTTGCGTTAAAAGCTCCAGGGAAACTGCTCTCAAACGACTCATCAGAAACTGAAATTGCTTCTCTTCAAGCTTCTGCGCTTTCTGCCGGTGCCTGGCCCTTGCTCACCCTTTTAATTGCTCAGCATCTTGCCCCTGAACTTGCTGTCCCGGTCGCTGCCGACGTCGCTATTGCCGTCGAGTGTTTTGTGTGCGCGATTGATCTGCTGGACGACGCTGTGGATGGCGATCAAACTCCTCTGATTGCATCTATAGGGGTACCCAGAATGTTGAATGTTTCAACGGCCCTGTTGATGCTGGCGCAGCGAGCTATCCTTTCTCTATCATCGCAAGGAGTCGCTTCCGAACGTATCCTGAGCCTGCTTGATGCGCTGCAGGATGGTGTTTTGACTGTCACGGAGGGGCAGCATAGAGATTTGCTGGCCGAGCGTTTACCTGTAGAGGAATTTGACCAGGAAATATGTCTAGAGATTGCCGCCGCTAAGGCCGGGGCGCTCATGCGCCTGGTATGCTTACTGGGAGCGCTCTGCGCTGGCGCGGATGCACAACTTTGTGCGCTCTGTGCGAAGCTGGGGGAACTGCTGGGCATTGCCCATCAACTTGATAACG
>DASTKE010000321.1:0-9064 GCA_035716105.1 Ktedonobacteraceae bacterium
CTCAAAAACCGCTACTCCGTTGGGACCAAAAGTTGGATTGGGGACGATACCTTTGAAAGGGAAAAGGAAAATGCCGGTCAAGTTGTAGAGAAAACTGGCAAACGGGTTCGCCGGATCTGCCCCAATCACTTTCAAAAGGAATCGCAGGGCCAGCGCCACTTCGAGCACAAGCAGGATCCAGCCGATAAAGTCGATGATCTTCCCAATCACAAAGGTGGCTGTGTAGGCCCTTTCCCGCTCATGGACTGCTCTCTCCCGTGCGCGATATGCGCTGTTCTGCTGAAAAGGCGGTGAACTTTGGGCATACTGTGGATAGCCCTCGCTGCCGGGCTGCACCGGTTGAACTGGCTGTACCGGCGGTCTCCTGACAGGCGGGGGAACAGGGTTCGCCTCGGTTGGCAGACTATCAATTGGATACTGAGGATCACCTCTGCCGCCGGGCTGTGCCGGTTCCCAGGCAGGCGCAGGAGCAGGTTGTATTTCGGTCGGTTGATTATCAAATGATTCGTCTGGATACGGATTCTGTTGCATATTACTCTCCTCCCTGATATCAGGTGCAACTTCACATCTCCTATACACACGTATCTCAGCCAAACTATATATACAGGTCGGGAGGAGCAGCAAGCGAGTGGAGGCATCATCTATGGGGAGCTAGAGGCTACTAGTTTTATGGATAGGCAACATTCACTATTTCTTCGGATTTTTTTCGAGATAGGCACGAACGAACGGCACCCAGCGCAGGCGAGCAAAGAAAGACCACAGGCCCGCGGCCTCTGCTGCCAGGATCAGCCAGTGCTGTGATACGTCAGTCTCAACACGACGAAGCAGGTACGGGTTGCTCTGTGAATTGTTGAAGCCATCGACAGTTGTCAAGGCCCAATCATATCCTGCTTGCTGGACCATCTGGACAACGCGCTCTCCGATGTGCTGTCGCTGACCGACCGGGTAGGCAAAACTTCGGACCGGCTGATCCAGGTGTTGCTCTAATACAACACGACACTCCTGTATCTCGCGCAACACCTCTGCTTCGTCCGTCAACTGGGAAAGAATGGGATGATGCAGGGTGTGAGCACCAAATGAAACCCGGCCACTCGCCTGCATTTCGCGCACCTCTGACCAGGTGAGCGGCTGCGTTCCCTCTTCTTCCGCCGACAGCGCTGTTGGTACGGCCAGAGCCTCGTGCATCGATGTGAGAAATGCCTCACGTTCAGCCACCGAGGGTGCATGATGCAAGTGCGTCGTGATTGCTTGCTCTAACGCCTGACGATCTTCGGATTGTGTGAGATGAAGGACTTTTCCGTCCAGAGATATCTTTTCTACCTGCGTATGCTTCAGGAGATAACGGCTTTCAAACCACCAGAAACGGTTCCCGCTTTCGATGTAGCCAGGAATGAGGAAGATGGTAATGGGCATCTGCAACTCACAGGCCAGGGCAAACGCATGGGTATAATTATCGCGATAGCCATCATCAAAGGTCATCACCAATGGTGTGCGGCTATCGCTGCCGGTAGACGTTCCTTCTAATACATCTTGCAGGTGCAGGACGCGATAGTGACGGCGCAAGTAGAGCATATGCTCGCGCAAATAGCCACCGGAGGCAGCATGATAATTGAGCACGATGGTGCAAGGTTTGCGCCGGACCCACCAGCGCGCCAGCCTTACGCAGCCGCTGTAGTAGAGACAGGCGGCAACAGCGATCATAACCAGCTTACGCACAAACTCATACAGCCTTTCAAACAAGAGAGAGTCAGATGTTTATCCACGAATGCTGAATAGAGCAAAGCGGGTTAGACCGCCTTGCTCTTCACGCTTCCCTTCCGTACTACAGAGGCGGCAACGCGCCGGGCGGCAGCCTGAGAGCCGACCACGAAACGATAGAATGGGCCAAAGCTGCGGGCCGCGGAAAATCCGACAAAGTACAGACCGGGGACACTGCTCTCGAACCAGTTATTCAAGATGGGCGAGCCTGAATATGCTTGGATTTCCGCCAGCAGCGATGGAGCGAGCATGGGCAGGCGTTTGATATCCGCCTGGTAGCCAGTACCAAGCATAATATGATCAGCCTCTATCGTCTTGCCGCTCGCTAGCGTCAGCCGGACACCGTTATCGGTCTCTTCCACCTTTTCAAACTGTTCTTGTTCGTGAAGTGTGACTTTACCAAAGATGCGGTCCTTCAGCCACCAGGAGCCAGCAGGCCCGTGACGGGTTGCCAGCACATGATCTTTGGTAGACTGAGAAAAATGCTGGAAGACGTAGGGATATTTTTCCAGGAACAGGTTCATCCAGCCATTGCCCATACCAGCCGATGGAGAGCGCAAGGTTCTGATTATCTGCGGAACAGCACTGTTTTCAGACGTAAGCCAGCGAAGAGGACTGCGAGTGATCAGTTGCACATCTGCGCCAGCCTCGTGCAGGAGAGCCGAAGTTTCAAGGGCAGCCTGGCCACGCCCGATCATGATAACGCGCTTCCCCGTAAAGCGACCGAGCTTTGAATGATCGGCTGAGTGCGAAACGAGGTCAACCGGCAAGTGGGCATACTCTGAGGGACTATACGTATAGTAAAGCAAGCCGGGAGCCATGACAACTACTGAGCACTGCACAATCCGGCCATCAACCAGCGTTACTTGATAGCTGCCATCCTGGCGCTCGATAGAGGAGACATAGGTCTCATCAACATCCGGCACCGCCTGTTGCTGGAACCAGAGCGCGTAGTCAATAAAGGTCTCCATGGGAAGGGGATCAGTTGGAGCGCCTCCCCGCGCCTGGAAGTATTTGTTAAGCCTATAGTCACCGCGAGGGTCAGAGAGATTAGATGCCCACCAGAACGAGCGGAGAAGCATCCCCTCTGGCATATGCTCGCGCCAAAATTGAATGGGTTTGCCAAAAACAGCTACTTTCAGCCCTTGTGCGAGAAGATGCGAGGCAGTCGAGAGGCCATAGGGACCTGCGCCCATTACTACCACATCATATTGTGCCGTTGGTACATTGCCATGAGGCTTTTCGATGTCTACAGATAAGCTCACAGAGAATTCCTCCTTGGGGAAAGGACTTTGCCTACACGACGCTGTAGCGAGCGAGCGAACTCCGCTATCGCCGCCCAACCCGGTCGCAAATCTTTCCAATCTATATAGTCATAGCCAGCAGGTATAAAAAACGCGACAAGAAAATCGACCAGCGCCTGAGCAGGTGGTGTTACACCCGGTCGCCCACGCTGGGTAAAAGATTGAACAGTCGTCAGGAAGTCGCCTTCCAGATAGCGCATCCAGCCACCCGTGCGGTAGCCAGGAATACGGTCAATACGCTCACCACTTGCCCACTGGTAGAGCAGGTACGGGAAATCCACTCCTGCACGCACCGCGACCTCGATTGAGGCGGAAAGACGCGGGTTAATTTCCATCAGGTAGGGTTTCCCCGCGCCATCGCGCCGGAACTCGACTTCCGAGTAGCCTTCCAGATCGATAGCGCGTACAAGACGTTCGGCCTGCTCACCGATATCCTGTGGAACAGCAATGCTCTGTCGAAAGACCGAAGTTCCACCTAATGGCGGCTGCGTCCGTTTGGCCCACTGAGCGAAGCGTGCATAGAACTCACCGTTGGCATAGAGGAAATTGACGGCCTCGCGCCTGCCTGAGAGAAACTGCTGAAAAAGGACGCTGCCACCGAGATGGGTGAGCGCTTCGACAGCCAGCTTTGCTTCATCAGCGGTTGTGACCAGCTGGCAGATCAGCCGATCGCTTTCCTGATCGCCCCACAACCATGACTCCACCGGCTTGACCACTGCCGGCAGTCCAACCTCGTGCAGGGCAGCCGGTACTTCGGCAACCGAATCCACATGCACACCCAGCGGAACCCCAAGTCCCAGTTGCCTCGCTATCTCCAATGTTCGATCTTTGTTGACAGCTATAGCGAGGGCAGGCTCCTTCGCCAGAGCAATGCCTACCCGTTGCTCAAATTGTTCGCGATACTGGCGCAGCACAGCCAGCGTGCCATCAGATGAGGTGATGAGCACACGGGCCTGTGTCTTATCAAGCAATTGCTCCAGGTAATCAACATAGGGGGCAGGAGACTGCTCGTATGATGGAGCTACAAACGCCTGCTGGCACCAGCGCGATGAAAAAGCTGGGACGCTGTCCGCGAGGTTCTCAACCTCTGAGACAGCCACACGCATCCCGCGCCGTCCCAGCGAACGCACGGTCACGAGCGATTGGCGCAGCTTGGCATCGAGCACCAGAGCGTCATAGTGCCCTTTGCCCTGGGTCGATGGCGCGTCTTGCGTACTCTTTTTACCAACATGCGCAACGGGCTGTGAGTCGACCACTGAGAGCACATTTTGAGAATCGTTCATCGTTTTTTCCTCAAGCGAGAGAAGATACCAAGCAGGCCAGCCAGTTCCGAAGCCTGGATTAACCAGTGTTGATCCAGGTCGCCTGGCAGGCGTCCCAGCAGATAGTGGTCGGTTTGCGGCGTGTTGGTTGCTTCAACCGTTGTCATAGCCCACTCGTAACCAGCCGCCTGCACAGCCTTAAGCCCCTTTTCGCCAAAATGCTCAAACTTGCCAATTGGATAGACAAAGGTGCGTACAGGATGTCCCAGATGCTGCTCCAGGACACGGCGGCACTGGCTCACCTCATACCGAAGTTCATCAGCATCGGTCAGGCAAGCGAGCAGCGGATGGTGCATGGTATGTGCTCCGAACGAGACCCATTCACTTTTCGCCATCTCGCTTACTTCCGACCACGTCATGGGCAGACTCCCCTGCTCTGGCACGGCATCAGGCGGAACGCTTAGCTCCTGGCCCATATGCGCCAGAAACGTTTCGCGTTCTGCAACGGAGTGGGCATTGCGTGCCTTTGCATCAATAGCCTGTGCCAGCGCCCCGCGCTCAGACGGATTGCTTAAATGGAAGCTCTTTCCATCCAATTCGACATACTCCTCTTGAGCATGGTGCGCAAGCCGTGCGCCTTCCTGCCACCAGAAGTAGCCCCCCTCTTCGAGATATCCAGGAATCAGGTAAATTGTGATGGGAACGCGCAGCTTCTGGGCAAGAGAAAAGGCATACGTGTAGTTATCGTAATACCCATCATCAAAGGTCAGTGCCAGTGGTAACGGACCTGTGGTGAGAGCTTTAGCCTCTTTGCTCGTCTGGTAAAATTGCTCCAGCGCGGCTTCCGCGTGCATTACCCGGTAATGACGGCGCAGGTACTCAATCTGTGGCCGCAAATTGTCACCATAGGCACGGTGATAATTCAGAATGATCAAACGCCGCCGGAAACGGCGCTGCCACCAGAGCACCAGGTTCACCAGTCCACTGTAGTAGAAGCACGCGGCGACCCACAGGCGCACGCGCTCGCGCATGATTGTCTCTCCTTTTCTCGCTCCGTGGTTAGCGCTTTCTGCTCGCCTGAGTTGCCCTTCGGGCGGCGGCGCTCGCTACACGGGGAGCGGCAGCCTTTGCGCCAACAACGAAACGATACAGCGGACCAAAACTACGCAATGACGATAGGCCAACAAAGTACAGGCCTGGCACGCTGCTCTCAAACCAGTTATTGAGGATAGGAGTTCCTTCATCCTGCTGTATCTCCGTCAGTAATGAAGGAGAAAGCATGGACAGGCGCTTGATATCCACCTGGTAGCCGGTAGACAAAATGAGATGGTCGAGGTTCAGCGCCTCGCCGTCTGAAAGCGTCACGTTCAGGTGACTATCACCTTCCGTAAACTTTTCTACAATTCTTCCTTCGTGCAATTCCACCTTGCCGATGACCCGGTCTCGCAGCCAATCGGACCCGGCAGCGTTGTAGTGATTGCGGATATAGCGATCCTTTCGAGCCTGTGGAAAACGCTGGAACAGATAGGGCAGATATTCCAGCGCCCAGTTCTTCCAGCCCGGAGCAATGCCCGCTCGCGGCGCTCGGATTTGATCCATCAAGCTGCGCTGATCATCGGTATCAGGTCCAAGCCAGTGGATGGGACGCTTAGTAATCAGATGCACCTTTGCGCCAACCTCATGCAGCAGGGCCGAGTACTCCACACCACTCTGACCACCGCCAATCATTCCCACCTCTTTCCCTGCGAAACGGCTGAAATCAGCATGTGCAAAGGAATGCGTCACCAGTTCATCGGACACATGATCAAATTCAGCCGGGCGGTTCGCGTAGTAGTACAGGCCAATCGCCATTACCACCGCCGGAGCAACCAGGGTTCGGCCATCTTCCAGGGTCAAGAAAAATTGCCCATCTTTCCGCTCGATGGAGGAAACATAGGTAGTATCAACATCCGGCACCACCTGCTTCTGAAACCACATCCCGTAATCAATGAAAGCCTCTATTGGCACAGGATAACATTTGTCATATTCCGAGACCCGGAAAAATTGCTCAAATCCATACTTCTTTTGCGGATCAGAGAGATTGGTGGCCCACCAGTGCGAACGCAGATACATTCCCTTTGGCATATGCTCGCGCCAGAGCTTCAATGGTTTTCCAAAAATCGCTACATTCAGCCCTTTTCCCAACAGGTGGGCAGCAACCGAAAGTCCATAAGGGCCAGCACCTACAACAACTACATCATACTGAGCAGTAGGGCGAGTTGCTGCCGACTGCTGCACATTTGATACGACACTCACGAGAATATCCTCCTTAGATGAGATAACCTTTTATTTATAGCCCCCCCTATCCACTGCCGGGTAAAGTCCGTTGTGGCAACGAAGGTAGGAACAGGATCTTTCCAATCCACATAGTCATATGACATAGGAACAACACACGAAACGCAGAAATCGAGCAGCACGCGGGCAGGTGGAGTAATACCCGGCCTGCCACGCTGCTGCCAGGAAGCAATGGCCGACATAAGATCGCCTCTCATATAGCGCATCCACGTACCTGTACGATATCCCTGTACCTTATCAATGCGCTCCCCACTCGCCCATTGATAGAGTAAGAGAGGGAAATCAACGCCCGCACGAACTGCGATCTCAACGGAAGCAGAAAGGCGGGGATTGATCTCCATCAGGTAAGGTATCCCCTCGCTATCCCTGCGAAATTCGACTTCCGAGTAGCCTTCCAGGTCAATCGCCCGCACAAGACGCTCGGCCTGGTCGCCAATATCCGGCGGTATGGCGATGCTCTGCCTCAACACTGATGTTCCCCCCAACGGAGGGTCAGTACGCTTTGCCCACTGGGCAAAGCGAGCATACATTTCACCATTGGCGTAGAAAAGATTGACGGCCTCCCGCCGCCCCGTTAAGAACTGTTGGAGCAGCACAGAGCCGCCCGAACGGGTCAGTTGCTCAACCACGTGGCGAGCTTCATCTTCCGTCGTCACCAGTTGCGATGCTACTCTGATGCCACCATGTTCTCCTTCTTTCCAGAGCCATGACTCCACCGGCTTGACCACGAGTGGCAGGCCAACTTCTCGTACAGCTGCGAGAACATCGCTCCCGTCCTTCACCAGAATACCTCGCGGTATGCCAAGCCCCAACTGTCCAGCAATTTCTAACGTCTGTTCCTTGTTGATGGCAATCCCCAGAGCCGGTTCTTTCGCCAGCGTGAGCTTCACCCGCTGCTCCAGCCGTTGCCGATGCAGGCGTAACAACGCCACCGTCGAATCCGACGAGGCAATGATTACGTTCGCGCCTGTACGGTCGAGCGCCTGCTCCAACAGGCTAAGATAGCCATCCG
The DNA here is from genome assembly GCA_035716105.1 of Ktedonobacteraceae bacterium. GTDB lineage: Bacteria > Chloroflexota > Ktedonobacteria > Ktedonobacterales > Ktedonobacteraceae > CADDYT01. The sequence continues at coordinate 7,671 of DASTKE010000321.1, forward strand.
TCGCCTCATCGCCCTGGCATACGAACCGCTGCTGGCACCAGCGTGATGAGAAAGCGGGTACAGCACCGGTGCTATCCAGTGCGGCCACACGCCTACCACTGCTGCCCAGGGAGCGCACAACCACCAGCGATTGCCGCAATTTTGCATCAAGCACAAGCACATCACACGTTCCCCCTGGTATGCCTGTGCTCGATTGTCGCTGCGAGCTACCCTTTACCACTGTCGACCGGCTTACCATACAAACCTCTTATCTACGCTGCTAGCGGCCCGCGCCGCCAGGTAGAGTGACCACCTGAAAAACATCCTGATCCTGGTTTTTCCCTCCTCTTTTAAAGAGAGGGTTTTTCCAGAGCAGAGAGAACCACTTCCATGCCCCCGAAACCTCCGCCGCCATGACCAACCAGTGACGAGTCACGTCGCCTAACACGCGATTCAGTTGATAGGGGTCATTGTGGACGGTATTAATACCCGACATCGTTGTGACTGCCCAATCGTAACCTGCCTCGCGCACGGCACGTACTCCAGCATCACCAATATGATGATTGCGACCAACGGGATAGGCAAACGTGCGGACGGGATGGTTCAGACGCTGTTCCAACACTGCGCGGCATTCGCTCACCTCGCGGCGTACCTCCCCGGCATCGCGCAAATAGGCCAGAACGGGATGATGCATGGTATGCGCTCCGAAGGAAACCTGTCCGCTCTGCTCCATCTCCTGCACCTCTTCCCACGTTAATGGACGATCCCCATCTTCGCCCGTCGAGAGAGATGTGGAAACAGCCAGTTGCTCGCGAACTGCTGCCAGAAACGTCTCGCGTTCCGCCACCGATGTACATTGCCAGAGACGGTTATCGATGGCGCGCACAAGCTCGTCGCGCTCCTCTGGACGTTTCAAGCAATAGGTACGCCCCTCTACCGTAGCTTCTTCCACCATTGTATGGAGCGCCAGGCGTTTGCCTTCCAGCCACCAGAAGTACTCTCCACTCTCGATGTAGCCAGGGATAAGAAAGACGGTGATCGGCACAGATAACTCTCGCGCCAATTTGAGCGCGTGGGTATAGTTGTCGTAGTACCCATCATCAAATGTGAGCACAAGCGGCGTGCGGCGATCACCTCCATGTTTTTTCTCGTCACGATGGCTATAGAGTTCTTCCAACGCCTCTTCAAGGTGCAACATACGATAGTGACGGCGTAAGTAAAGCAGGTGGCGGCGCAAATCTCCACCACTTGCGCGGTGGTAATTGAGAATGATCAGTCGCGGCTCTGTGTCCTGTCTACGCTGCATGAGCCAGCGCGCTAATGCTACTACCCCACTATAGTAGAGGCAGGCCGCAACGAGTATTCCCACCTGTTTACGCATGTCCGCGCTCCTCCCCATAAGAACCGTTGCTTTC